>CAZYTN010000102.1:0-8014 GCA_964650115.1 uncultured Sulfuritalea sp. | reverse complement strand
TGTCGCGCCAGAGCAGCGCTTCTTCCGATTCCTTGGAGAGCACCAGATCGTCGTTGTAAGTGATATCGCGGCGTAGGACGATGGTGCTGGGGGCGACATACTCGGTAACTGCAACGCGGGGCGCATCGGTGTACTTGACTTGCGGGGCGGCCGCGGCCGACGGGGCGTTGGCCTGTACCTTGAAGGAAAAGGTCCTTACCAAGCGGTATTCGCGTGCCTTGCCGGCGGAACTCAGCGACAGGATGGTCTTCTGACTGGTGTCGCCCAATATGGTCAGGACGGCTTCCGCCTCCCTGGAATCGACAACCCGGGTTCCCTGTGACGAGGCCTCGATGGTGCGTTTGATCTGGGCGTAGAACTCGGATGTGGGGGCCAGCGTGAGCGCGATCGTCGTAAACGGCAATTTGTGGGCGGGCAGGTCGGCGCTGCCGCGCAGCTTGAAGCCGCAGGCGCTCAAGACGCCGATCAGCAGCAGGACGATGGATAGTTTGGCGGCGCGCATACGGACTCCTCAGAGCTTGTGAAGAAATCGTAGCGAGCGGGCCGCAGCGGGGTGCGGCCGGAGCGCAGCTACCGGAACATATGTCGTTATATGTGAGGATAGCGAGCACCGCCCAAACCCCGATCCGGCACGCGCAGTAGATTTATTCATAAGCTCTCAGACTACGATGTTGACCAGACGGCCGGGCACGACGACGACTTTCTTCGCCGGCTTGCCCTCCATGAACTTCTGCGCGCCCTCCGAGGCAAGCGCGACGGCCTCGATCGCCGTCCGCCCGGCGCCGACTTTGACGCGGATGTTACCGCGATGCTTGCCATTCACCTGCAGCACCAGTTCCTCTTCGTCCTGCACCAGCGCCGCGTCGATCGGCTCCGGCCAGGGCGCGGCGAGGATGTCGGCGCCGTAGCCCAGCTCGACCCAGAGCGCATGGCAGATGTGCGGCGTGATCGGCGAGAGCATGCGCAGCAGGATGCCGAAGCACTCCGCGACGACGGCATCGCGGCCGTCTCCGGCAGGAGCTTTCTCCAGGCTGTTGAGCATTTTCATCGCCGCCGAGGCGACGGTGTTGAATTGGAACTTGCCCAGGTCGTAATTGGCCTGCTTCAACAGCAGGTGGATTTCACGGCGCGCAGCGGCGAGCGGAGCGGGCAGCTGTGCCGGCATTGCCGGCTGCGCCGCGATCGCCTGCCGCTCCGCATGGCCGAAGGCCCAGACGCGGCGCAGGAAGCGGTAGGCGCCCTCGACGCCGGAGTCCGACCATTCCAGGGTCTGTTCCGGGGGCGAGGCAAACATCATGAAGAAGCGCGCGGTGTCGGCGCCGAATTCGTCGATCAGCGACTGCGGGTCGACGCCGTTGCGCTTGGATTTCGACATGGTGCCGACGCCGCCGTAATCGACCGGCTGGCCGTCGGCCTTGCTGGTCGCGCCGGTGACGTGGCCGCCTTCGTCGCGTTTGAGGTCGACTTCCTCGGGCGCGAAGTACTCGATGCCGCCGCGGTCTGAACGGCGCGAGAAGATGTGGTTGAGCACCATGCCCTGGGTCAGCAGGTTGGCGAAGGGTTCGTCATAGCTGACCAGCCCCAGGTCGCGCATCACCTTGGTCCAGAAGCGCGAGTAGAGCAGGTGCAGGATGGCGTGCTCGATGCCGCCGATGTACTGGTCGGCCGGCATCCAGTGATTGCTGCCGGCGTCCACCATGCTCGTGTTCGCCGCGCGCGTCGCCGGATCGACGCAGTAGCGCGCGTAGTACCAGGACGAGTCGACGAAGGTGTCCATGGTGTCGGTTTCGCGCTTGGCCCGCTTGCCGCATCGGGGACAGGCGCAATCGACGAAGTCGGCGCGCTTCGCCAGCGGGTTGCCCGAGCCGTCGGGCACGCAGTCTTCGGGGAGCTTGACCGGAAGCTGGTCGTCGGGCACCGGCACGGTGCCGCAGGTTTCACAGTGGATCAGCGGGATCGGACAGCCCCAGTAGCGCTGGCGCGAAACGCCCCAGTCGCGCAGGCGGTACTGCACCTGGGTGGCGCCGAGATCCTTGGTTTTCAGGTCGGCGGCGATGGCCGCAGTCGCCGCTTCATGGCCAAGGCCGTCGTACTTTCCCGAATTCACGCAGCGGCCACGCTGCTTGTCGGCGTACCATTCCTGCCAGCCATCGAGCGAGAAATTCTCGCCGTCGACCGCGATGACCTGCCTGATCGCCAGCCCGTACTTCCTGGCGAACTCGAAATCGCGTTCGTCATGGGCCGGCACGGCCATCACGGCGCCTTCGCCGTAGCTCATCAGGACGTAGTTGCCGACCCAGACCTCGACCTTGGCGCCGGTCAGCGGATGATCCACGAAGATGCCGGTCGGCATGCCCTTCTTTTCCATGGTCGCCATGTCGGCTTCCATGACCGAGCCGTGCTTGCATTCGGCTATGAAGGCGGCGAGTTCGGGGTTGTTCTTCGCGGCGTGCGTGGCCAGCGGATGTTCGGCGGCGACGGCGCAGAAGGTCACGCCCATGATGGTGTCGGCGCGGGTGGTGAACACCCACAACTTCTCGTGCTTGCCATCCAGTTCGTAGGGGAAAGCGAAGCGCACGCCGGTGCTCTTGCCTATCCAGTTGGCCTGCATGGTCTTGACCCGCTCCGGCCAGCCCGGCAGCGTGTCGAGCGCGGCCAGCAACTCGTCGGCATACTTCGTGATGGCCAGGTAGTAGCCGGGGATTTCGCGTTTTTCGACCACGGCGCCGGTACGCCAGCCGCGGCCCTCGATGACCTGCTCGTTGGCGAGCACGGTCTGGTCCACCGGGTCCCAGTTCACCACCTGGGTCTTCTTGTAGGCGATGCCCTTTTCCAGCATGCGCAGGAACAGCCACTGGTTCCACTTGTAGTACTCGGGCGCGCAGGTCGCCAGTTCGCGCTCCCAATCCAGCGCGAAGCCCAGCGACTGGAGCTGCTTCTTCATGTAGGCGATGTTGTCCCAGGTCCACTGCGCCGGCGGCACCCTGTTCTGCATCGCGGCGTTCTCGGCCGGCAGGCCGAAGGCATCCCAGCCCATCGGCTGCAGCACCTCGTAGCCCTTCATGCGGTGGTAGCGGGCGAGCACATCGCCGATGGTATAGTTGCGCACATGCCCCATGTGCAGTTTGCCCGACGGGTAGGGGAACATCGACAGGCAGTAGTACTTCGGACGGCCGGAATTCTCGGCCGCACGGAAGGCCAGGGTGGTGTTCCAGTGGGCCTGTGCGGCCTGTTCGATGTCGGTCGGAAGGTATTTTTCCTGCATGGCCGGGGCGTCTAGCGTGATGTCTGGCAAAGGATGGAATTATACCTGCCCCCTTGGAGCCTATCTCAGCAGGAATCATGCCTCGCGTTGAGACCAGGATCGGATGGATGCAAGGCGCAGTGCGCGGCCAATCGTTATTCCATTGGCAAGCGCTGCAACGCAGCAGACGCCGATCCTGGTCTCAACCCGAAGGGCCGTCGGGCGTTGGGCGCGCTGCCGCGTTGTCGCTCGCTTACATGGAGGAACCATGCCGCACTCGCTCCGCCTTGCATCGCATCCCAACGCCCGGCGGCGCGGGGTATGATTCCTGCTGAGATAGGCTCCTACTGAAAGGATTTGCATGGCCCTCCTGCGCAGGCTTTTCGCGGTATCCGGATTCCTTGCCCTGCTGTTTTCGACGCCGGTGCTGGCGGCGCCCGCGACCGTGGAGGTCGTGCAGTCGCCAGCCTGGCGTGATCGTGGCGGCATAACGGTGCCGCTCGCGGCCGGAATGGAACTCAAGAGTGGTGATGTTTTGCGTACCGGTCCGGGAGCGCGTGCCTACCTGATGTTGGCGGAAGGCAGCCGGGTCAAGCTGGGCGAAGCCGCGCAATTTACTTTTCACACGAACAGCCCGCGTCCGGAGAAATCCTTTCGCGGCGCGCTCGATATCGTCGCCGGAGCCTTTCGCTTCACCACGGCCAAGCTGAAGAAGGCTCTGCCGCGCGACGTCGCCATCCGCGTCGGGACGGCGACCATCGGTATTCGCGGCACCGACATCTGGGGCAAGACCGACAAGGACGGCGAACTGGTGGCATTGCTCGAAGGCCGCATCGAAATTACGCGTGCGGGCCAGACCACCGAGTTGGCGCAGCCGATGACGTATTTCGATGCGCCGACCGGGCAGGCGGCCGAGGTCAAGGCGCTCGATCCGGAGACCTTCGTCAAGCTGACGCGGCAGACCGAAATCATGGCGGGTGACGGCGCGGCTCGCGCGCGGGGCAAGTGGCGTGTGCTGGCGGGAACGGTGGCAAGCGAGGAAGCGGCCCTGGAGCTGTATGACCAGATACGCGAGGCGGGTTTTGCCGCACGCATCCGGCTGCGCCAAGCCGAAAGTGGCGACAGGAGCTACGAACTGCGCTTGGTCGGCTATTCCAGCGCCGCTGAAGCCGAGGTCGCGGCGCTGCGTCTGAAGGCCGCCACCGGCCTCAAGCCGAGCGTGGGGCGCTAGGGCCTCGACGCCACCGCCGCATGATTGCCGACAGACCCTAGCCCAGTTGCTGCTGTTGCTGGCGTGTGGCGGAGCTGACCAGGCGCCAGCCGCGCGCCGTCAGTGCCGAACCTTGCTGCGCCACCTGCATCGAGACAGCCCATAAACGGGCTTGGGCGCGCGCCCATGGACGCCAGCCGAACGATGCCGCGTCTGCACGCAAGGCCTCGGCGAGCGCCAGCTCCAGCAGACGATCCACGGCCAGCTTGAAGTAGAGCGACGAGCCGACCGCGGCCCGGCGTCCGGCCCAGCGCTCAGCGTCATGCCACAGCGCGGTGGCTCTGGATTCGCTGATGCCGGCCTTTTTTGCCAGCCAGGGCAGTATTTTTGGTGTCTTGGGGTAAGTTCTCATAGAGTTCTCCTGTTCAGTCGGGCAACCCCGGCCTTGTGAGCCAGGGCCACCCTTCCAGCATGCAACGTGTTGCATTGCAGCATGCAGGATTCTACAGCTTTGATATGGGCGATATACTCTAAATTCAAGTATTTTGCTGCAACGCATTATCGTGTTGTGCAACAAGCCTTTGCCGGATTTCTGCCCACTGTTAGTGCTCACTTTTGGCCGATTGACTCGGGTCAGGTCGATATAATCGACGCCTCACCCCCGCGCGATGCTCATGAATCCCCTGCTTGCCCACCTCAACGCGCCGCAACTGGCGGCCGTCACGCTGCCGCCGGTCCATGCCCTGATTCTCGCCGGTGCCGGATCGGGCAAGACGAGGGTGCTGACGACGCGCATCGCCTGGCTGATTTCGACCGGTCAGGTCTCGCCGCCCGGCGTGCTGGCGGTGACCTTCACCAACAAGGCGGCCAAGGAAATGCAGACGCGGTTGGCCGGGATGCTGCCGATCAACGTCAGGGGCATGTGGATCGGCACCTTCCACGGCCTGTGCAACCGCCTGCTGCGCGCCCACAATCGCGATGCCGGCCTGCCGCAACTGTTTCAGATCCTCGATTCGGCCGACCAGCAATCGGCGGTCAAGCGCTTGCTGAAATCGCTGAATGTCGACGACGAGAAGTTTCCGCCGCGCGAGCTGTGCCATTTCATCAACGCGCAGAAGGAGCAGGGCCTGCGCGCGGCGGCGGTGGACGCCTATGACGACTGGGCGCGGAAGCGCGTCGGTCTCTACGAAGCCTACGAGGCGCAATGCCAGCGCGAAGGCGTGGTCGATTTCGCCGAACTGCTGCTGCGCTCCTACGAACTGCTGGAGCGCAACGAACCGCTGCGCCGTCACTACCAGGAGCGCTTCCGCCATATCCTGGTCGATGAATTCCAGGACACGAACCGCCTGCAATACGCTTGGCTCAAGCTTCTTGCAGTCGGTTCCAAAAATGTTAGCCCTCCCCCCAACCCCCTCCCCGGGGGAGGGGGCGACTATTCAGAGACGCCCAAGGGCGCCTGCATATTCGCGGTGGGCGACGACGACCAGTCGATCTACGCCTTCCGCGGCGCCGACGTCGGCAACATGGCCGACTTCGAGCGCGAGTTCAAGGTGCAGAACCTGATCCGGCTGGAGCAGAACTACCGCTCGCACGGCAACATCCTCGACGCGGCCAACGCCATCATCAAGAACAACCCCTCGCGCCTGGGCAAGAATTTATGGACCGAGGCCGGCCCCGGCTCCCCGATCCGCATTTACGAATCCTATTCCGACGGCGACGAGGCGCGCTGGATCGTCGAGGAAGTCAAGGCCCTGCAGCGCGATGGCCATGCGCGCGCCGAAATCGCCCTGCTCTACCGCAGCAACGCCCAGTCGCGCGCGCTGGAACATGCGCTGTTCAACGCCGGCCTGCCTTATCGCGTGTATGGCGGCCTGCGCTTTTTCGAGCGCGCCGAAATCAAGCATGCGCTGGCCTACCTGCGCCTGATCGCCAATACCGACGACGACACCGCTTTTGCCCGCGTGGTGAATTTCCCGGCGCGCGGCATCGGCGCGCGCAGCCTGGAAAACCTGCAGGATGCGGCAAAGGCCGCCAACAGCAGCCTGCATGCCGCGATCCCGCAGGTGGCCGGTGCCGGCGGCGTCAAGCTGGCCGGCTTCGCGCAACTCATCGTCACGCTGCGTGACGCGGCGCACCTGCCGTTGCCGGAACTGGTCGATCACGTCGTCGAACTCTCCGGCCTGCGCAGCCATTACCAGAACGAGAAGGAAGGCCAGGAGCGCCTGGCCAACCTCGACGAACTGATCAATGCCGCGGCGAGTTTCGTCGCCGAGGAAGGCACGCCCAACCAGGACGGCGAGATAACGGGCGAATTCGGCAACGACCTGTCCTCGTTTCTGGCCCATGCCTCGCTCGAAGCCGGCGAGCATCAGGCCGGCGAGGGTGACGACGCGCTGCAACTGATGACCGTGCATTCGGCCAAGGGCCTCGAATTCAACGTGGTCTTCATCAGCGGCCTGGAGGACGGGCTGTTCCCGCATGAGAACTCGCTGTCCGAAACAAGGGATGGAAAATCCGGCCTCGAAGAAGAGCGGCGGCTGATGTATGTCGCCGTGACCCGCGCCCGGCAGCGGCTTTACCTCAGCTTCGCGCAGACCCGCATGCTGCACGGCCAGACGCGCTACAACCTGCCCTCGCGCTTTCTCGACGAGGTTCCGGAAGATCTCGTGAAATGGTTGACGCCGCGCGCCGGCAAGGGCGGTTTCGCCGTGTCGCCGGCACCGACTTTTAACAGCGCTCCGCGCCGCAGCGAGTCATCGCAAGCGGGCGGCTTTCGCATCGGCCAGAGTGTGATGCATCCCAAGTTCGGCCTCGGCGTGATCGTCAATGCCGAAGGCGGCGGGACGGACGCCCGGGTGCAGGTCAATTTCGGCAACGCCGGCATGAAATGGTTGGCGCTTACCGTGGCAAGACTTGAGGCTGCCTGAAAACGCATTCTGCGCGGACAAAACGGCGAGTTCCCGCGCCTGATAGCCGGATATTTCAAGTCGCAGCGAAGAAGTACTTCCTTATCATTCCCTGCAGACGCAATTCGAGCTCTGCCTGGGAAACGTTGCAGGTCTCGCGGTAGAGGGGTTCGGCGATGGCAGCGAATGCTTTCGCCAGTCGCGGATCGAAGTAGCTGCCGGACCCGCCTTCGATCGTCGACATGGCCGCGGTAAACGAATGAGCGTCCTTGTAGGGGCGCTCCGACGTGAGGGCGTCGAACACATCGACCACGGCGAAGATGCGGGCAATTAGCGGTATGTCGTCACCGGCAAGCCCCTTGTCGTAACCGCTGCCGTCGAACTTCTCATGGTGATACTCGACCACGGCGCGGGCCTTGAGCAGCCAGTTCGATTTCTTGAGGATATCGACGCCCAGCGAGACATGCGTTTTCATGATCTCCGATTCCTGCGCGTCGAGTTCGGCAGGCTTGAGCAGGATGCTGTCGCTGATGCCGATCTTGCCGACGTCATGGAGAAAGGCACCGGCGATCAGATCGCGCATTTCGTCGTGCCCGAGGCCGACCGCTTCCGCCAGCCTTACCGCGTAGGTGGCGACGCGATAATTGTGCATGC
>CAZYTN010000101.1:0-8153 GCA_964650115.1 uncultured Sulfuritalea sp. | reverse complement strand
TCGTCGGCCGCAGCAACATCGTCGGCAAGCCGATGGCCATGCTGCTGCTGGCGCAAAGCTGCACCGTCACCATCTGCCATTCGCAGTCGAAGGATCTGGCCTTCCACACCCGGCGCGCCGACATCCTGGTCGCTGCCGTGGGCCGCGCGAAAATGATCAAGGGCGACATGATCAAGCCCGGCGCCACGGTGATCGATGTCGGCATCAATCGCACTGCCGAAGGCAAGCTCTGCGGCGACGTCGATTTTGAAACCGCCAAGGAAGTTGCCGGCGCCATCACCCCGGTGCCCGGCGGTGTCGGCCCGATGACCATCACCATGCTGCTGGCGAATACGCTGGAAGCTGCAGAACGTACGCAAATGAGGTGCGCAAAATGAAACCACTGGTCGGCATCGTCATGGGCTCGGATTCCGATTGGCCGGTCATGCAGGCGGCGGCAGATATGCTGAAGGAATTCGGCGTGCCCTTCGAGGCACGGGTGGTTTCCGCCCACCGCACACCCGACCTGCTGTTCGACTATGCGGCGACAGCGCAGGACCGCGACCTGCGCGCCATCATCGCCGGCGCCGGCGGCGCCGCGCACCTGCCCGGCATGCTGGCGGCGAAAACCATCGTGCCGGTGCTGGGCGTGCCGGTGCCCTCGAAGCACCTCAACGGCCTCGATTCCCTGCTCTCCATCGTGCAGATGCCCAAGGGCGTGCCTGTCGCGACCTTCGCCATCGGCGAGGCCGGTGCGGCGAATGCGGCGCTCACCGCGATCGCCATCATCGCCACGGCCAACGACGACTACGGCCGCGCGCTGGCGATGAAGCTGGAAGCATTCCGCAGTCGCCAGAGCGAAAAGGTGATGATGATGAAGTTGCCGGACGCCTGATGGACATCGCACCGATCCGGGACTATTTCACCGGACTGCAGGATCGCATCATCGGCGAACTCGAAGCGGTAGAAGGCCAGCCCTTCCTGCGCGACGCCTGGGACCGGCCGCAAGGCGGCGGCGGCATTTCACGGCTGATCGAAGAAGGCAAGCTGTTCGAGCGCGGCGGCGTCAATTTCTCGCACGTGAAGGGCGAGCAGATGCCGGCCTCCGCCACCGCGCATCGCCCCGAACTGGCGGGTCGCCGCTGGCAAGCCATGGGCGTTTCGCTGGTGCTGCATCCGCGCAATCCTTACTGCCCGACGGCGCACATGAACGTGCGCTTCTTCGTCGCCGAAAAAGACGGCGAGGAAGCCGTATGGTGGTTCGGCGGCGGCATGGACCTGACGCCTTACTACGGCTTCGAGGAAGATGCGCGGCATTTCCACCGGACCTGCCGCGACACGCTGGCACCCTTCGGTGGCGACGTTCATGCGCGTTACAAGAAATGGTGCGACGACTACTTCGTCCTCAAGCATCGCAACGAGGCACGCGGCGTCGGCGGCATCTTCTTCGACGACCTCGGCGAAGGTGGCTACGACCGGTGCTTCGGTCTGACCCGGGCCGTCGGCGACAGCTTCACCGCCGCCTATCTGCCGATCATCGCCCGCCGCCGCGACACGCCCTATGGCGATCGCGAGCGCGATTTCCAGGCCTACCGCCGCGGCCGCTACGTCGAATTCAATCTGGTCTGGGACCGCGGCACGCTGTTCGGCCTGCAATCCGGCGGCCGTACCGAATCGATCCTGATGTCGCTGCCGCCGATCGTCAAATGGCGCTACGACTGGAAACCTGAAGCAGGCACTGAGGAAGCGAAGCTCTACACCGACTTCCTGCCACCGCGGGAGTGGATCTAGAAACTCGTCAGAGCGCCGCGGCAGCGCGATAGTGGCGTGCCGCCAGCGCCGACTCTTCAAGCTGATCCAGCAGTTGCGCCAGTTCGACGTGCGCGACACGCGAAGGCGCGATAGCCAGTGCCGCTTCCAGATAGCTTCTGGCCTTGCCCCAGAGTTGTTGCCGGCGGCACAGGCGACCCAATGTCAGCAGCAAGGCGGTATCGCGCGGCACGCGTTGCAGCCATTTCTCGGCTTGGGCGATGCGCCCGAGGACGTCACCGGCGGGTTCGCCGGTCTGGCCGCACTCGCCATAAGCCAGTACCAGCGTGGCATCCCACTGTTCGTCGAGCGCGTCCTCAATCACCCGCTGCGCTTCGCGGCAATCGCCTGCGACCATCAGCGCGCGCGCCGTTTCCAGCGCCAGCGCAGGCTCGGCGCGGTCGCCCTCATCCAGTTCGCGCCAATAGCGCATGAGGCCGGCGGAATCATCGCGTAATCCGCGCAGCGCTTCACGTACGGCACGGCTGCGGATCGGCGCGGCCTGTTCGGCGGTCAAGGCCTGGTGTTTTTCCAGCTGACGCACCAGGCGCGCCACTTCGCGCCAGTTTCCCAGTCCCTGCTCGGCGCGCACGCTGAGGCGCATGGCCGCGATATGCCGCCCTTCAATCGTGGCGAACTGTTGCAATGCATCGCGGGCGTCCTCGAAGCGGCGATCCTCAAGGGCGAACTCGGCCTCGGTCATCAAGCGGGCAGGCCGCAGGCCGGATGTATCGTAGGCGCGCACGCGCCCCGCCCATTCCGCCGAGCGCTCGGCGTCGCGCAGGGCATGCGCGGCGCGCCAGCCGGCCAGCGCCAGCATGCCTGCGCCGGGATCATCGGGCCGGACTTTTTCGGCACAACGCATGGCGTGCCCGTAACGCCCTTCCTGCAGCAGGCGCCAGGCGTCGCGCAAGGCAAGCGAGGCCTTTTCCTGGTTTCGTCGCCGACGGAACTCGGCAACGGCGCGCGGCAGCGCCAGGGTATGGCTGACGGCGCGCGTCAGCAGGTAGATGAAGAAGAATCCGGCGATCGCCGCCACGACAAACAGGTTGAGCGAAACTTCTGCGCGCCACGGCGGCAGCACCAGCAAAACGTAACCCTCGTTGTAGCGCGCGGCGAGCGCCAGCCCGACTGCCAGCGCGGCGAGTGTCAGCAGCCAGAACAGGGCGCGCATGCCGTCCGCACTTACCTGGCTGGGCTGGCTGCGCCGCCGGTGCTGCGCTCGCGAGCAAACTTGAGATTGCGCAGGGCCGTCAGGGTTTCCGCCAGGCCCGGCAGATCGAAGCTGACATCGGTGCTCGCCAGGGCCTTCAAGGTCGCCTGCGCGGCCTGCACGGGCTTGGCACGGCTTTCGAAGTAACGGTCGAGATGCTCGCGCGACTGGCGGATCTCTTCGCGGAAAATCTTGCCGTCGCGCTGCAGAAGCGCCAGACGCGCGTTGAGCAGGCGCAACTTGAGGTTCTCGCGCAGGAAAAAGCTCTGGTTGGGTGAAAGCAGGGCGGGGTCGCCCTGGTCGATGCGCTCGATGCGCACCAGTTGCCTCAATTCGCGCCACAGATCCGCGCCCAGTTCGCGCCAGTAATCAACGCTCGCCGGTTTGGCTGGGGATACCGCCTTTGCTGCTTCCGCTTTCGGCCGCTGTTCGTAGGCCAGCGGCAGGCTGTCAACCACGGCGACCACGCTTTCGATCTTCAGCGACAGGCCGCTGATATTGGCGCCGGGCGTTCCCTTGAGACGCTCGATGTCGCGCGCGATGAGCTTTCTGGCCGGCAGGAACTGCGGCTGCACGGAGCGGGCGAGACGCGCCTCGGCGCCCTGCAGCGCGATCAGTGCGGCCTCGACATTGCCGGCGAACTGCAACTGCTGCATGGCGATCACCACGGCCTGCTCGACTTCGGCCAGCAGGCGTTCGTCGCGGGTGCTGGAGAGCTCCTGGTACATGGCTTCCAGCGCCACGGCCTGGCTCTGGGTTTCGGCCAGTTTCGCTTCGAGTACGCCGACCTTGGCCTGCAAGGCCGCCAGTACATCCTGGCTCTGCCGGGCCAGGGCGCGCCCCTCTTTCGCCACGGCGTCGCCGTCGGCGAGGCGGCGCGCCAGTTCCTGTTGCAGGCTGCCGACCTGCATGCGAGTGTCGACCCATTGCGCAACGACGAGGACCATAGCGACAGCCACGACACGCACCGTCGGCCGGCGCAAGGCGTCCCGCCAACGACTGGCGGGCAGCGGAGTTTCAGTTTGAACGGAGGTTTCCATGGGATGCGAAGTATTGCACGAGTCCGGCCATCAAGCCGTCATCGCCGGGTTCGGTCGGAATTACCTTGCCCAGGCCGAGGGCCAGTGCCTGCTCCGCAATGCGCACATGCGGCACGAAAGCCGGTGTCTTTTTCAGCCACGCCTGGCCGAGACGTCCGATCATTTCATGAAAATTGCGCAGGCCTTCGCTGCTGGTCAGGGTTACGGCATCCAACTGCCCCAACTCCCACAGCTTGAGCAAGGGGGCAGGATCGAGTTGCGGTCGTGCGCGGCGGTAGCAGGTCACATATTCGATCGCGGCGCCGCGTGCCTTGAGCGTGTCGCCCAGCAGTTCGCGGCCGCCATCGCCGCGAAAAATTATCACGCGCCTGCCCTGCACGTCGGTCAGCTCGGGGAGTTCCAGCAGGGCTTCCGAGTCGAAGCGCAGCGGCGGCGAAATGACGTCATGAATCCCGTGACGAGCCAGTTCATGTTCGCTGCTCTTGCCCAAGGCCGCCACCCGCAGCCCGACGGGCCACGCGCGGCGCGGCAGAATCAGGGCCAGCGCCTTTTCAATCGCGTTGGGACTGACAAAAACCGCGAGGTCGAAGCTGTCAAGCCGGATCGCCGCATCCAGCACCGGCGCAACATTTTCGATGTCGCGAATTTCCAGCACCGGGTAGAGCACCGGTATCGCCCCCTGCCCGGTCAACGCCATGGCGAAATGCGCCGCCTGCCCGGCCGGGCGCGTCACCACGACATGGCGGCCGGCCAGTGACACTTAACTTCCGAGCGCGGCGAGGATCTCGGCGGCGCCCTGGCGGCGCAGTTCGGCGGCCAGTTGCAGTCCGACGGCTTCCGGGTCGGCGGAACTGCCGCTGAGTTCGGCATGCGCCATGCGCGAGCCGTCGGGCGACGCCACGAAACCACGCAGATAGAGTTTGCCTGCGCGCACTTCGGCATAGGCGCCCAACGGCACTTCGCAACTGCCCGCCAGCGCCCGCGACACGGCCCGTTCGGCCCGTACGCAGGCGGCGGTATCGGGATCATTCAGGGGTGCGACCCACTTGGCCACGTCCGCGCGCGAGACCAGTGCTTCGATCCCCAGCGCGCCCTGACCCGCGGCCGGCAGCGAATCTTCAGCGGAGAGCACGGCACGGATACGTGCACCGAGACCAAGGCGCTTCAAGCCGGCTGCGGCGAGGATGATGGCGTCGAACTGACCTTCGTCGAGCTTGCGCAAGCGGGTATCGAGGTTGCCGCGCAGCGGCGTCACCGCCAGGTAAGGGTAGCGCGCATGCAACTGGGCCTCGCGGCGCAAACTGGAGGTGCCGACCACCGCGCCGGGCGGCATGTCTTCAAGGCTGGCATATTTGCTCGACACCAGGGCATCCAGCGGCACTTCGCGCGGACCGATGGCGACCAGGGAGAACTCCGGTTCCATCTGCATCGGCACGTCCTTCATGGAATGCACGGCAAGATCGGCCGCACCATCGAGCAGAGCCGCCTCCAGTTCCTTGACGAACAGCCCCTTGCCGCCGACTTTGGACAGCGGCCTGTCGAGAATCTGGTCGCCGCGCGTGGTCATGCCAAGCAATTCGACCTGACAAGCCGGGTAAAGGCGCTGCAATAAACTCCGTACGTGTTCGGCCTGCCATAGCGCCAGGCGGGATTCGCGCGTGGCGATGACAATGCGTTGCGGGGGTGCGGCGGAGGAAGAAGCTGTGTTCACAGTGGGACCCATCAAGCGAGAAGGAAATGCGTGGACCAAAACCGCTCATCGACCGCTCAGCGCGGTCCCGCAGCAGCATGATTTTGCTGATAATTCTAGCAGTCTGCGACGCATTCCGCGCGAAACGGCAGACAAGTCAGGAGGATCTGCGCACACGGCACCAAATAGAAAGGCCGCCCGCAGGCGGCCATCTCAGCGGCGGCGGCAGAAATATCAGCCGGCACTCGGCCGTGTCAGCGAGGCGCTTTCGACCCAGCGCTTGATGCGATTGGCATCGCCGATGCGGGTCATCCTGCCCCAGGAATCAAGCAGCACGATGATGGTCGGCTTGTGGTTGAGCCAGGCCTGCATCACCAGGCATTTCCCCGCCTCGTTGATGTAGCCGGTCTTCGACAGTCCTATCTCCCATGTCGGACTCTTGACCAGGGTATTGGTGTTGCGGAACTGTTGCGGACGACCGGCGATGCTGAACTCGCCCTCGGACGCCGTCGAGAATTCGCGAATCAGGGGGTACTGGTGCGCCGCATTGACCATTTTCGCCAGGTCACGCGGGCTCGATACATTCGCCGCGGTCAATCCGGTCGCGTCCAGAAAGCGTGTGTCGTTGAGTCCCAGGGTCTGCGCCTTCAGGTTCATGGCGGCAACGAAGGCCTCGCGACCGCCAGGATAATGGCGCGACAAGGCCGAAGCCGCGCGGTTTTCCGAAGACATCAACGCCAGGCGCAGCATTTCCTCGCGCGCCAGATGGGTGCCGACCTTGAGACGAGAGCGCGTTCCCTTGATCAGGTCGACATCATCCTCGTCGATTGCCAGGCTCTCGTTCAGGTCGGGCGTGGCGTCCAGCACGACCATCGCCGTCATCAGTTTGGTGATTGACGCGATCGGCAAGACGGCATTGGAGTTCTTTTCGAAAAGAATGGCGCCGGTGGCCTGATCCTGCACCAGGACAGCAGACGACTGCAGGGCGAGATGACGGGCATCATCCAGCGATGCAAGGCGTCGTGGCGATTTCGCTCGCACCACCTTGTTGGCCTTGAATTGCATTACCACCCGGGAAGCCTTCTTGTTCGCGGCGACGCTCTTCTTTTTTTCGCTGACCTCGGCTTTGACCGGCGTTGCGCCAGCGCCGACTATCGCTGCGGCCAACAGGATCATTAGTGCTTTTTTCATGGAGATGCCCCCCTGCAATCGTTTCATTCTAACAGAGGATACCCACTGCGAAAGAAGTTGTATCAGCAGTTTTCGTTGCAAATAAGCATGTTGAGTGATCAGTCTCATCAATAACATTAACTCAAGTCAAGAAATTGAAGTACTTCGTCGCGCCGCGCCAAGGTGTCTGCGTAGCCCAGATCGATCAAAGCCCGGGTATAGGGCCGCTCGAACAGCAGATAGCTGGTCAGAGCGCCGCCGTTTGGATTCATGGCCCCGATGCCGCGCAGCAGAGCCCGTACCGGCCAGGGCAGAGCCCGCGCGTGGCGTGCGGCAAGGTGGTCGAGGCGCTGCGACGGCGCGATGGTCAACACCTCGATCGGACGCAGCGCCATGCCATTTTTGCGGCGCACCTGCTCCGGAATCAGCGCCAGCGTTTTGTTGATCCGGCTCATCCGTTCCAGATCGACCGACATGCTGTCGAGAAAAATGCTGGACATGGCATGGCCGGCAATCTGCGCCAGCGAAGGATAGCTGTTCCCATTCGGCCGGACATTTTCGTCGGCCAGGCGACCGGCGCCGATCACCAGAATTTTCCGGGCGCCAAGATGGATCGCCGGCGAGACTGGCGCAACCTGTCGCATCGAGCCGTCACCGAACCATTCCCGATTGAGATGCACTGCCGGAAAGATAAAGGGGATTGCACTGGATGCCATCAGATGGTCGAGAGAAATTTCGGCGGGCGCTCCGACCCGCTGGCTGCGCCGCCATGGCTCGATATCCGCACGTCCCTGAAAAAAACTTACGCTCTGACCGGTTGAGTAGCCGGAACAGGTAATGCTGATCGAATGCAGGGTTCCGCTTTCTATGGCTCGTCCGATACGACTGAAGTCGAGGCTGTCGCTCAACAGGCGGCGCAGCGGCGAGTTGTCGAGCAGCGAGCGCGGGGCACGACGCGTCAGCCAGCCCAAGGCCAGCGTCGACAGCCAGCGGGCACCGGAAATGCCGATGCCCGCCGGATCGGCGCGATAGACCTGATGCGCGCTGAAGTTTTCCCAGACGTTTATCAGGCCATCCACGCCGGCGCCGAAATCGTCCGACGCCACAGCCAGCGTCGCGGCGTTGAGTGCGCCGGCCGAGGTGCCGCAGAGAATCGGAAACGGATTGCGCCGCGACTGCGGCAACAACTCGCGAACCGCCTTCAGCACACCGACCTGGTAGCCGGCACGAGCGCCGCCGCCGGTCAAAATCA
>CAZYTN010000100.1:0-8209 GCA_964650115.1 uncultured Sulfuritalea sp. | reverse complement strand
CCGATCTCGAACCAGACGCAGGTCAGGCCGCCGCCTATCAGCATCAGGCCCAGCAGGATCGCGGCACGGATGACATCCGGGTCGACACTGGCCATGGAATTGAACAGCAGCAGGCCGCCGCCGGCGCCGCCGGCGATGAAGTTTGCCGCCGCGCGCCAGTCCCAGTTGCGTTGCTGCCGCGGCCACACCCGGTCGGAGATTCTCTTGGCCGGTTTCTTCATGACTGATCCCATATGTAATAGACGCCGGGCTCGGTGCCGAGCTCTTCGTGCATGCGGTAATGCTGCGTGCGCCCCAGCAGTTGGCTGACATTGCTTACGGGATCCTCGATGTCGCCGAACTCCATGGCACCGGAAATGCATGAATTGACGCAGGCGGGCGTGACCTCGGGATGGACGCCGGGAATGCGTCCGGTGATGGCCGCTGCATCGATGCGATCGACGCAGAAGCTGCACTTCATCGAGACCGCGATCCGTGCCGGATCGAAACCCATCGCCTCCGATGCCAGGGGCTGGTCGCCGTAGGAAAATTGGGAACGATGCACAATCGAGCGCGCATCGTAGGGACAGGCCATGACGCAATTGGCGCAGCCGATGCACAGCTCGTAGTCGATCGCCACCAGGCCATCGGCGCGCTTCGTGGTGGCCCTGGTCGGGCATACTTCTGCGCAAGGCGGATTGGCGCAATGCATGCAGGCCATGGGCAGGAAGGTGCGGCGCACGTCGGGAAACTCGCCGGTTTCGATGTCGAACACACGCCGCCACTGAATTCCCGGCGGCGTCGCATTGGCGCCCTTGCAGGCGGCCGTGCAGGTCTGGCAACCGACGCAGCGACGCAGATCGATGGTCGTCACGTAGCGGGTCATGCCTGCACTCCCTGCATATGTCCTTCCATCTTGCGCACCTGGACCTTGACAATGTCGGAGCCGGACCCGGTGGCATCAGTCAGTTCCAGCGACATCGGCGCAATCGTGTTCAGGCTCGGCATGTCGAGATCCTTGGCGAAGGGTTGGGCCCAGTGGTCGAACTGTCCGAGGATGACCAGGGTGTCCGGCCGGATGCCCTGCGCCAGCACCGCTGCGCCATAAGTAGCGCCGATATGCGAGCGGACTTCGATGCGGTCGCCGTCGGCAATGCCGTAACGCGCCGCGGTCTTCGCGTTGATGATCACGCCGCCGTGGCCGCGGACATTCAGCGACACCTCGCGCATCAGTTCGATGCCGACATTGCCGCCGGCGTGGTACTGCATGCTCTTGCTCGCCAGCAGCCACAGCGGATAGTCCTCTACCTTCGCCCCGGCATTCACCAGCGCCGCATCCCAGCGTCCGGGAACGTCATGCCATTCCGGCAGGGCGGCATATTCGGACAATTGTTCGTCCCACCAGGCCATACTGTTTTCGTGCAGCCGGTTCCCGAGTTCACGCCCGACACGCAGCAGGCGCTCCTGGTAGGGCAGCTCGTAACGCAGGCCCTGCCTTTCCATGGTCGGCGACAGATACCACTCCAGCCGCGACATCGGCACCGTATAGAAGCCGTGCTCCTTGAACCAGGACAGATCGCGGGTTTCCCTGCCTTCCGACAGCGAGGTCGTCGCCGCACGGCAGACCGAATCCCAGATCACTTCCGGCGTGTGCTCCACCTTCGGATCCAGGCTGAAGTCGTAGTCGGCACCCTTGAGCGGCGACACGCCGGCCGCTCCGCGATTGATCGCATCGTTGTACTGTTCCAGCAGACCGGTGCGCTTCGCCAGCTCGGTGGTGATCCAGGTGAAGTCGCGGGTGTCGCCCTGCGCCTCCACTGCCTTCTGCCGCAGCGCGACGCCCTTGTGCTCCCAGAACTGCTCCATGAACTTGGTGCCGCCGACGCGAATCATCTGTGCCGATTCGAGATCCGTGGCTTCCGGCAGCAGCATATCCGCCATGTAGTTGGTCTCATCCACCGTGTAGGCAAACGCCGCGGTAAATGGGAAAGTGGCGATGGTCTTGACCAGGGTCTGGGTTTCCCAGAACGAGATCGCCGGATTGGTGCGATAAATGATCCAGATATCCGGCAGCGTCGGCTGTGGCATGTCGGAACCGGCCGGCTGCTCGCGCTGGAACATCCATGCCAGTTGGGTCGGGCCGAGCGCCTGGCTCCAGGCGGTGTTGCCGACGATCGGCACCAAGGTCTTGTGCATGTTGCGACCGGTCGGCTTGACGGCCCAGTGGGCCTTGTCCGTAGCGTTGAATTTCTGCGCCATGAAACCGTCTTCGCCGGGCAGCACGCTCTTGTGGCGATTGTCGTGCGGACGATTCAGGCGCACCGTGGTGCCCAGCGTGCCGCCGGGATTCTCCAGCGCGCCGACCAGCACCGCCAGCACGGTGCGCGCCCAGCAGCATTCGAAGGCGCCCCAGCCGTTGTTGACCGACTTGCCGAGGATTACGGCAACGGGCCGCAGGGGCAGCGTGACGCCTTCGATCACCGTGGTGGCGCCGACGCTGGCGTTTTCCAGATACTCATTGGCAATGCGCCGGATGTTCGCTGCCGGCACGTCGCATACCGTCGAGGCCCATTCCGGCGAATACTTCCGGATATGCTCGACCAGCTTGCTGAAGGCGGTCACGCCCTCGACGCTGCCGATCTCCCGCACTTCTTCATCGGCATCGACGCTGACCGCCCCGCTGACGGTGAACTTACCCGACAGGGCCGGCATGGCGCCGGCGCTATCGAAGGGGACGGCCCTGCCCGACACGGTGTCCCAGAGCAGCGGCTTCCTGCTCGCCGCATCGCGCAGATAGAGGCCGTCCGGTCCGACCAGATAGGGCGAGGAGGTGCGGTCGCGCAGGAAAGGCACATCCAGTTCATCCAGCTTGTGTTCGATCAGCAGCACATGGATCAGGGCGAACAGGAAGGCCGGATCGGTCTTCGGCCGGATAGGCACCCACTCCGCCGAACAGGCGCCGGTCACCGACAGGTGCGGCTCGACCTGGATCCGCTTGTAGCCACGCATGCGCGCCTCGGCGTGCCGCGTCACGGCACAGGGACCGCCGGAGGACTCGGCATTCGCACCCAGCGAAATCACGTAACGCGCTGACGGCGTATCCGCCGCAACGGTAAAGGCGCGGTGCCAGAACTCGCCGTAAAGATGCTCGGAATGCACGCACTTGACGCCCTGTCCCGAACCGAAGCTGTAGTCGATCGGCCCCCAGGCGGCGAGAAAGGCCGGAAAGGTGCCCATGTACATAGCCGGCGTGCCGCCATGCCCGAATGATGCTGCCAGACGCGGTACTCCGGACTCGTCGAGCACGCCCTTGGCGCGCGTGGCCTTCAGCTTTTCGGCCAGCGTATCCAGCGCCTCGTCCCAGGAAATGGGCACGAAGCCGGGATCTTGATCGCGTCCCTTCTTCGGATTGGTCCGCTTCATCGGCGAGAGGATGCGATTCGGGTTGTAGGTCTTCTGCACCAGGCCGTAGGCCTTGACGCAGACTTTGCCTTTGGCCGGATGAATATCGGCCGCCGCGAAATTCGGTTCGATCTCGGTCGCCACGCCATCGACCACCTTGACGGTCATGAAATCAGGACCGGAAACGCAGTTGTAGCAATAGCTCGGGACGTGCCTGACGAACTTCGACTTGGCTGCCTGCATGCTGGTTTCCTTCGATCGATGAACTCGCTCAGGATACGAATGGACAAAGTGCCAGCGGCGCTTCCTCGTCCGCCGGCGCGTGAATGGATTCACCATCACCATTGTTACGATACACATTATACTCTAGCGATGCAATATTTTTGTATCACCTTAGAATTGCCTTATGCTGCGTCCTGGATAACGGCGCATCCAATACAATGCACCGGCCTGCCTGGGCATCCCGCCTTGTGCTTGCCGCCGGGTGACACCGATCGAGCGAATGGGAACAATGTGAAGAGCCGACATATCAGCAAATGGACCAGGGATTTCCTGGATCAGCACCCGGCCCGCGCCAACTCGCTGATCATCACGATTTACGGCGACTTCGTCGCTCCGCATGGCGGCACCGTCTGGCTCGGCAGTTTCATCCGCCTGGTGCAGCCGCTCGGCCTCAACGAGCGCATGGTGCGCACCAGCGTCTATCGCCTGTCGCAGGAAAAGTGGCTGGTATCGGAACAACTCGGCCGCAAGAGCTTCTACAGCCTGACGACCTCGGGCCGCCGCCGCTTCGAGCATGCCTACCGCCGCATCTACTTCGCGCCGCAGGACACCTGGGGCGGCGAATGGCAACTGGTCCTGATCCCCGCTTCGCTGGTCGGCGCGCAACGCGACGCCCTGCGCAAGGAACTCGCCTGGGCTGGTTACGGTGCACTGGCGTCGGGCATTCTGGCCCACCCGTCGGCCGACACCGAGGCGCTACTGGACATCCTGCAGGAGACCGCAGCCCACGACAAGGTGGTCGCGATGAAAGCCGCCAATATCACCGCCCTGACCAGCAAGCCGCTGCAGGAACTGGTGCATGAATGCTGGAATCTGGATGTGCTTGCCACGAAATATCTCGACTTCATCGAGCTGTTCCGCCCGGTATTGCGCACCCTGCGTGCCGCCGGCAGTCTCGATCCGGAGCAATGCTTCCTGGTGCAGACGCTGCTCATCCACAACTTCCGGCGCGCCCTGCTGCACGATCCGCAGTTGCCATCGCAGCTGCTCCCGGCCAACTGGAGCGGAGGCATCGCCCGGCAACTTTGCGAGGACCTCTACCGCATCACCTGGCCCCTGGCCCAGCAGCATCTTCTTTCGGTCTGCGAGACCGCCAGCGGGGCCTTGCCGCCTGCCGCACCCTACTTTTACGAGCGCTTCGGCGGGCTTCAACTGCCCGCCGCCGGGAAAATTCGGGTGACACAATAATTTGATGGAAATCAACCGATACAGTTTTTATATTTTTAGTTGACGTTTTTGTATCTGATATACTTCCCCTCGGCGAAGTATCCTGCCCTGACGGCCGTGCCGCACCTGGGCGTCGGTGCGCTGCGTCGAAACGCCCCTGTGAGCCGACTCGCTGACGGGCCACAAGTGAAAACCAGCCAGATCAACCGAGGACAAATCATGAGCGAACCCCTGAAATCCGGCCTCACCGCCACCCGTCGCGTGGAGATCGACCGCGAGCGCACCATCAGTTTCATGGGCGACGGCTGCCGGGTTTATTCGACGCCCAGCCTGCTCTATGACATCGAAATGGCCTGCCGCGACCTGCTCCTGGCGAACATAGAGGCGGGCAAGGATTCGGTCGGCACCCGCGTCGAACTGGATCACGTCGGCGCTACGCTGATGGGCATGTGGGTGGAGATCACCGTGACGCTGACCACGGTTGCCGGTGGCGCCGTTTCCTTCGACTTTACGGCACGCGACGCCGTGGAAGAAGTCGCGCGCGGCAAGCACAACCGTTTCATCGTCGGCATCGAGAAGACCGCGCAACGCCTGCAAGCCAAGCGCGCCAAGGCCGGCGGCTGATCCCTTGTTGATGGGGGTCGGCCGCGGCCGCTCCCATGGAATCCGGCAAAAGTCGGCGCTGACGGAACGGCGGCGGATGCCGCCAGCGTCCTATTCTTCGACGACGCCGGGGATATTCAGGACGTCGGTAAAGCCGAAGCGACGAAAGTCGCGCACCCGCATCGGGTAGAGGATGCCGTCGAGGTGGTCGCACTCGTGCTGCACCACGCGCGCATGGAATCCTTCCACGCGGCGCTCGAAACGCCGCCCGTTTTCATCGTGGCCCGCGTAGTACAGGCGCTTCCAGCGCGGCACCCAACCGCGCATGCCGGGAACCGAGAGGCAGCCTTCCCAGTCCTCCTCTTCTTCGTCGCCAAAGGGCGTCAGCACGGGATTGATCAGGACCGTCTCCGGCACCGGCGGCGCGTCCGGGTAGCGCGGATTCGATTGGCAGCCGAAGATCACAACGCGCAGACCGACGCCGATCTGCGGCGCGGCGAGCCCGGCGCCATCGAGATGCGCCATGGTGTCGCGCATGTCCCGCAACAGTTGCGCAAGTTGCGGCGTCGCGAATTCGGTGACGGACTGCGCCAAGCGCAGCAGTCGCGGATCGCCCATGCGCAGGACTTCGCGGATCATGCCGCGCAAATGCCTTCGATGATGCGTCGCACGCGCCCCATGGCCAGATGCAGTATCGCTTCAAGGCTGTCGAATTGAATGCCGTGGGCCGAATCCCCGCGGCCGGCCGCCCAATTGGAAACCACGCATAGCGCCGCATAGGGCAGTTCAAGCTCGCGCGCCAGCCCAGCTTCGGGCATCCCCGTCATGCCGACGATGTCGGCTCCATCGCGCTGCATGCGGTTGATTTCCGCTGCTGTCTCCAGCCGGGGTCCCTGGGTGGTGGCATAGACCGCGCCGTCGATCACCGGTTCGCCGACGCGCTGCGCGACATCAAGCAACAACTTGCGCACCTCGGCGTCATAGGGATCGGTGAAATCGACATGGATCACGGAGCCATCGCCACCGGACTGGAAGGTCATCTCGCGCCCCCAGGTGTAGTCGATGATCTGGTGCGGCGCCACCAGCGCACCGGGCCCGAGATCGTCGCGAATGCCGCCCACCGACGCCACCGAGATAACCTGAGTCACGCCCGGAGGTACCAGGGGCTGGATATTCGCCCGGTAGTTGACCAGGTGCGGCGGGATGGTGTGGCCGTAACCATGGCGGGCGACAAATACCACCTCCTTGCCGCCGATGCGGCCGAAGGTCAACGGACCCGAAGGTTCGCCGTAGGGCGTGCGCACCACCTCGCGATGGGAAACGTCGAGGTTCGCCAATTGCGTCAAGCCGCTGCCGCCTATGATGCCTAGCATAAAAATTTCCCTGAAAATTCAATCGGAAAAGGGGTCATCGGGTGATATAATATTCGGTTCTTCCGCATCGCAATAACGCCAAACACCCCTATGTCCCGCGCCCTCAGAAACATTGCCATTATCGCCCACGTTGACCACGGCAAGACCACCCTCGTCGACCAGTTGCTGCGTCAGTCCGGCACCTTTGCCGCCCATCAGGCCGTCACCGAGCGGGTAATGGATTCCAACGATCTCGAAAAAGAGCGCGGAATCACCATTCTGTCGAAAAACTGTGCCATCGACTATGAGGGCACGCACATCAATATCGTCGACACGCCGGGACACGCCGACTTCGGCGGCGAAGTGGAGCGCGTGCTGTCGATGGTCGATGGCGTGCTGCTGCTGGTCGATGCCGTCGAAGGGCCGATGCCGCAAACCCGCTTCGTCACGCGCAAGGCCCTGGCGCTGGGCCTCAAGCCGATCGTCGTGGTGAACAAGATCGACCGCCCCGGCGCCCGCCCCGACTGGGTCATCAGCCATACCTTCGACCTCTTCGACAAGCTCGGCGCCACCGAGGAACAACTCGATTTCCCGGTGGTTTTCGCCTCGGCGCTGAACGGCTTCGCCATGCTCGATGCCACCAAGCCCGGCACCGACATGCGCCCGCTCTACGAAGCCATCATCAAGCACACGCCGCAACCCGACGTCGACGTGGACCAGCCGCTGCAACTGCAGATCTGTTCCATCGACTACAACAGCTATGTCGGCCGCATCGGCATCGGCCGCATCAAGCAGGGCCGCATGAAGGCTGGCCAGGAAGTCACCGTGATGTACGGCGACGAAAACAAGGGCAAGTCGAAAATCGCCCAGATCATGATGTTTACCGGCCTCGAGCGCGAGCAGGCAACCCAGGCGGAAGCCGGCGACATCGTGCTGGTTACCGGCATCGAACAGGTCGGCATCGGCGTCACGATTTGCGACCCGGCCGCGCCGGTCGGCATGGCCCCGCTGGTGGTGGATGAGCCGACGCTGACCATGAATTTCCAGGTCAATACTTCGCCCCTGGCCGGCAAGGAAGGCAAGTACGTCACCAGCCGCCAGATTCGCGAGCGCCTGCAGAAGGAACTGCTGTCCAACGTCGCCCTGCGCGTCGAGGAAACCGAGGATGCCGACGTATTCCTGGTCTCGGGGCGCGGCGAACTGCACCTGACCATCCTGCTCGAAACCATGCGCCGCGAAGGCTACGAACTGGCGGTATCGCGCCCGCGCGTGCTGTTCAAGGAAATCAACGGCGAGAAGTGCGAGCCCTATGAGTTGCTGACGGTCGATATCGAAAACGACAATCAGGGCGGCGTCATGGAAGAGCTGGGCCGTCGCCGTGGCGAACTGCTCAACATGGAATCCGACGGCAAGGGCCGCGTGCG
>CAZYTN010000099.1:0-8265 GCA_964650115.1 uncultured Sulfuritalea sp. | reverse complement strand
TCGCACAAATTGGCGCCCTTGCCGCCGAGCAGCATCTTGTTCTTGCCGTCACCTTCCTCGAATGCAAACACCCATTTCTGCTTCATTGACGCTTCTCCTTGTTGTCCTGCCAGTGGATTGCCGCTGTGCACAAATATCGGCATTCTATTATTGCTGTAAGGATAATTCCATGGAGAAAACCCATTTTCTCCTGAATAAGAAGGTTCCATCAAGGCACAAGATGCGCTAAATTAAGCAAAAACATCCATCTGGACGGAACCGGTCATTGAGCAGGACCGGATCAACACCTTCTCGTTCAGAGTGAACAACGTCCCGCTCTCCTGCAACCGGAGTGTCTGAAACGAATTGACTATGGACATCGTCAAACAAAAACAAATCAGGGAATGGACCTTGCTCGGGCTTGTCGGGACGATGGCACTGATCGCCAATCTTCCCCGCCATTTGATCGACCGAATCGGAGTCGATCCAAGCCTCCTGATGTCGATTCTGGGTCTGATGGTCGTGTTTGCCCTGTTTCTTTATGTGCGGTTTTTCTTCTTTCTGCTTTACGCATTGCTGGCTGTCGGCGCCAATCTTCCGGACAAATGGGCCGACAGTCTGGGCATCAGCCAGATGCCGATGTTGCTGGCATTGATTGCCATGGTTGGACTGTCTCTGTTCAACTATGGTACCAAGAGGCTTTCCTCAGGGCTGGAGCCGAAACCACGCAAACAGAATTCAGAAGCGACCCAGGTGCTGCTCGACGCCATTGCGCGAGATAACCTTCCCTACATCAAGACGCTCCTGTCCATGCAATTCGATCTCGACACCGTCGATGACCAAGGCATGACGCCATTGATGCGCGCCGCCCAGCGCGGCAATTTCAAAGTGGTTCAGATGTTCATCAAATGCGGTGCGTCGCCGTTACCGGTCGGACCATCCGGCCGGGCCTCCGACGTGGCATTGCAGAACAATTTCCCGGCCATTAACGAGTTTCTGAAAAAAGTTGAAGAAGTGCAGCAAGCCGAAGCCGCGCGACAGGCTGCAGCGGAAGGGCAGACCGGTTCCGCCGTGGTTGCCTGATCTTTGGCTTTTCGCCCGCTGGATCCAATCGAATTCCGATTTTCGCGATGTCGCCGTGCCGCGCTCAGCGCGCATTGAGCCAGCCGGTCAGGCCGCCTGATCTTCCACCGACGCCAGTTCGTCCTTCATCGTCCGTCGCCTTCTGCCCTTCGCGCAGACCGATTCAGGCGCGCAACTCCTCGCAAAAAAAATGTCATGCTCATGGCATTCTGATTCTTGCAGTGTCCGAAAAAATGAGGTAGTGAAAATGGGAGTTCTGGACGGAGTTCGCATCGTCGAAATCGCAGGCATCGGGCCGGGGCCCTTCTGCGGCATGTTGCTGGCCGATATGGGGGCCGAAGTCATAGTGGTCGAGCGGCTCAGCGGCAAGGCCGGTGATCCGCTCGATATGGGCAAGAATGCGATCCTCAATCGCGGTAAGCGTTCGCTGGCGCTGGACCTGAAGCATGCGCGGGCGATCGATGCCGTGCTGCGGCTGATCGAGCGTGCCGACGCACTGATCGAAGGTATGCGGCCGGGCGTCATGGAGCGGCTCGGCCTCGGCCCGGCCCCCTGCCTAGAACGCAATCCGAAGCTGGTCTACGGCCGCATGACGGGGTGGGGACAAAGCGGGCCGCTGGCACAAACCGCCGGGCACGACCTCAACTACATCGCACTTTCCGGCGCCCTGTGGTTCTCCGGCGAACCCGGCAAGCCGCCGCTGGCCCCACCGACTTTGGTGGGCGACCTGGGCGGCGGCGCCCTCTATCTGGCGATGGGCCTCATCGCCGGCATTCTCAATGTCCAGCGGGGCGGTTCCGGGCAAGTAGTCGATGCCGCAGTGGTGGATGGCAGTGCCAACCTGATGAATCTGCTGCTGTCCCTGCATGCCGAAGGCCAGCTGCCATTTGAACGGGGTTGCGGCATCCTCGACGGCCCACACTGGTGCGGCACCTACGCCTGCGCCGACGGCCATTTCGTCAGCGTGCAGGCGCTGGAACCACAGTTCAATGCCTTGCTGTTCAGCAAACTCGGGCTCGGCGACGATCCCGAGTTCAGCCATCCGTATGACCCGCGCTGCTACGCCCGTCTGCGCGAACGGCTGGCCGCGCTGTTCGCCACCCAAGCACGCCAGCACTGGGTCAACCTGCTCGAAGGCAGCGACGCCTGTTTCGCGCCGGTGCTGACACCGGTCGAGGCGATGTCACATGCGCACCTGGCCGCTCGCGGCGTTTATGGCAAACGCAATGGCGTGCTGCAGGCGGCCCCGGCGCCGCGCTTCTCGGCCACTCCGGCCGGCGAACCCGGTGCGGTGCCGCGGCGTGGCGAGCATGGTGCCGACATTCTGCGCGCGGCGGGCCTGAGCGCCACCGAGATCAGGGCATTACTACCGGACGCCTGATTCAGAGGCCCGTCATTCCAACTCGATTGTGTACGAGCCTTTCATCCACTGGATCTGCAAAGGATAAACGATTTTCAGGTGAAAAATTACCATCAGAAATGCCATCAGAATGTTCTTGCTTATAGAGTCCAGCAGCTGCCAGACCGTGTCAGAAAAATATTTTTTTGACAAATTTTGTTTCCGATTTTTAGAGTATGCATTTAGCATTATGGTACATGCTTCTCAAGATGCTTGCTGGCAGTGCTCAGGCAGGCAATCATGAGTATTTTAAAGCAGGTATCCCCCCGTTGAACAATCGGTGGTCTTACCCCCCCATGCCAAGATCAAGAGAACCCGCCCAGGCCAGCTTGGAAAATCTCTACCGGATCTTCACTGTTCCTGAAGCTCCCGACTCCACTTTGGGTCAAATTGACCAGGCCATCTCCGACAATCTAATGGGCTTTCTGCAAGAGCACATCGTCGCGGTCGAGCGCGATCTTGTCGAGATCAAGAGAGATTTTTCCCAGTCCCAGATTCCTGAAGAGCCCACTTTCGTTTCGAATTACACGGAATTCCTCAAGGAAAAAGTCGTTTCTCAATCAGTCCACACCGCCTCGCCAGGTTTCATCGGGCACATGACATCCGCCCTGCCCTACTTCATGCTGCCGCTCTCCCGCATTCTCACCGCCCTTAACCAGAACCTGGTAAACGTCGAAACCTCCCGCGCCTTCACGCCCATGGAACGGCAGGTGCTGGGTATGCTTCACCGCCTTATTTACAGCGGCGACGAAGGGTTCTACAGCCAGTGGATTCAAGACAGCCACCACGCCTTGGGTGCATTCTGTTCCGGCGGCACCATCGCCAACGTCACAGCCCTTTGGGCCGCTCGCAACCGGCTTTGCGGCCCCGCGGAAGGATTCAGGGGAATCGCCCAGGAAGGAATGTTCAAAGCCCTGCAGCACTTGGAGTGTAAAGGACTCGCAGTTTTGGTGTCGCGCCGCGGGCATTATTCTTTGGGCAAGGCTGTCGATGTGTTGGGCATCGGCCGAGACAACCTCATTGCGGTGGAAACGGATGACTACAACCGCATTGACATGAAATGCCTTCGGCAACACTGCGCCAGACTCAGATCCAAGGGCATCCGCCCATTAAGTCTGGTGGGTGTCGCCGGAAACACGGAAACGGGCAACATCGACCCTCTCGACGACCTCGCCGACCTGGCGCTGGAACTGGGCTGCCATTACCATGTGGATGCCGCCTGGGGCGGTCCGACACTACTCTCGAGCACCTACAAGGAACTGCTCAAAGGCATTCATAGGGCGGACTCGGTAACCATCGACGCGCACAAGCAACTTTACGTGCCCATGGGCGCCGGCATGGTGCTGTTCAAAGATCCCACCGCCCTTGCTTCTATCGAGCATCACGCCGCCTATATCCTGCGTGAAGGCTCAAGAGATCTGGGCAGTCACACCCTTGAAGGCTCGAGATCAGGTATGGCCCTGCTCGTTCACGCGGGCCTCTCCATCATCGGCCGCAAGGGCTATGAATTACTTATCGATCAGGGCATCGAACGTGCCCGCCGCTTCGCGCAACGCATCGATGTCCATCCCGACTTCGAACTGATCACCGAACCCGAACTCAACATCCTCACCTACCGCTTCAATAAGGCCTGGGTGCAAAAGGAGTTGGCCGAGGCTCCTGCCGGAAAAGCCGCGCGTATTAACGTAATCCTAAACAAAATAACTGAAACCATGCAAAAGCGGCAGCGCGAAACCGGAAGGACCTTCGTTTCCCGCACGCGTCTCGCACCGGGCCGCTACCGCGGCGACACCATCACCGTCTTTCGCGTGGTATTGGCCAATCCACTGACGACCGATAAGATTTTGGCCTCGGTTCTTGAAGAGCAGTGCGAAATGGCTGCTCAGGAAGAAATTATGGTCCTGCTCGACCAGATCAGATTATTTTGCGCATGAACTGATTCAATGTCGGCTGACGGGTGATCGAGCCCAACGAATGGATGCAATTGAGGAACGGTCCGATTGACCGGTCTTGGCCGAGAGTGTGAGTTCGAAGGATATCCGTATTGCAGTCATTCGGAATCACGGGTTCACTGAAATTGACACACTTCTGTAGTAACTGAACCCTCTGTGCGACGAATTTTAATGTGGCCTCACCTATCAGGTTTCGGCGAGTCGGCTATGTCTCACGGTATCGATGTTCTTTCACGTATACCAAGCCGTATACCATCATTTAATCGTTGCTTATCACTGCCTGATGTTGCCAGACAATACCAGCAGTCATTTCCTTGACCAGTTATTCGTGTTGCCTATTTCTTGCCAGACGTTGCTAGACGTTGCTTGACTTCGCCAGGTCACTCCCACTCGATGGTCGCCGGCGGCTTGCCGGAAATGTCGTAGACCACGCGGTTGATGCCGCGGACTTCGTTGATGATGCGGTTCGACACCCGGCCCAGCAGTTCATGCGGCAGCTCCGCCCATTTCGCGGTCATGAAGTCGGAGGTCTGCACCGCGCGCAGCGCCACCACGTACTCGTAGGTGCGGCCGTCGCCCATGACGCCGACGCTCTTCACCGGCAGGAACACGGCAAACGCCTGGCTGGTCTTGTCGTACCAGTCGGCGGCGCGCAGTTCGTCGATGAATATCGCATCGGCGCGGCGCAGCAGGTCGGCGAATTCCTGCTTCACTTCGCCGAGGATGCGCACGCCGAGGCCAGGACCGGGGAAAGGATGGCGATACACCATTTCGTGCGGCAGGCCCAGCGCCACGCCGAATTCGCGGACTTCGTCCTTGAACAACTCGCGCAGCGGCTCCAGCAACTTGAGGTTCAGCGTCTCGGGCAGGCCGCCGACATTGTGGTGGCTCTTGATCGCGTGGGCCTTCTTGGTCTTGCCGCCGGCCGATTCGATCACGTCGGGGTAGATGGTGCCCTGCGCCAGCCAGCGTGCGTTCGGCAGTTTCTGCGCCTCGGCCTGGAATACCTCGACGAACTCGCGGCCGATGATCTTGCGTTTCTGTTCCGGGTCGCTGACGCCTTTCAGATGTCCCATGAACTGGCTCACCGCATCGACGTGAATCACCTTGACGCCCAGATTCCTGGCGAAGGTATCCATTACCTGCACGCCCTCGTTGAGGCGCAGCAGGCCGTTGTCGACAAAGACGCAGGTCAGTTGCTCGCCGATCGCACGATGCAGCAGCGCGGCAACCACCGACGAATCGACACCGCCCGACAGACCGAGGATCACCTCTTCCTTGCCGACCTGCTCGCGTACCTTGGCAATCGCCTCCTCGACGTAGTTGGGCATGTTCCAGTCGCCGCGGCAACCGCAGATATCGCGCACGAAACGGGCATAGATCTCGCGCCCTTTCAGGGTGTGCGTGACTTCGGGATGGAACTGCACGGCGTAGAAGCCGCGTGCCTCGTCCGCCATGGCGGCGATCGGGGTGGATTCGTTGCTGCCGATCACCTTGAAGCCGGGCGGCAGTTCCGTGACCTTGTCGCCGTGGCTCATCCAGACCTCGAGCAGGCCATGGCCCTCGGCATTGACGCGATCCTGGATGCCGTCGAACAGCTTCGAATGGCCGCGCGCGCGCATTTCCGCGTAGCCGAATTCGCGCTTGTGGCTGCTTTCGACCTTGCCGCCGAGCTGCGCGGCCATGGTCTGCATGCCATAGCAAACTCCCAGCACCGGCACTCCGAGCTTGAACACGATATCGGGCGCCTTCCATTCCTCGGCTTCATAGACCGAGTTGGGGCCGCCGGAAAGGATTACGCCCTGCGGATTGAAGTCGCGGATGAATTCCTCGCTGACATCGAATGGATGCAGTTCGCAATACACCTGCTGCTCGCGCACGCGGCGGGCGATGAGTTGGGCGACTTGCGAACCGAAATCCAGAATGAGAATCTTTTGGTGAGCCATGGCGGGAATCCCTGAAATGACAAAGGCGGCCGCAGCCGCCTTTGTCGTCGGAAATTGAATCAGTCGATGTGGTAGTTCGGTGCTTCTTTAGTAATTTGAACGTCGTGCACATGCGATTCGCGGATGCCGGCCGAGGTGATCTCGACGAATTCGGCTTTCGCCCGCATCTCGTCGATAGTGGCGCAACCGACATAACCCATCGAGGAACGCAAACCGCCCATCAACTGGTGGATCACGGCGATGACCGGGCCCTTGTAGGGGACGCGGCCCTCGATGCCTTCGGGCACCAGCTTTTCGACATTGGCGTCGGAATCCTGGAAATAGCGGTCCGCGGCACCATCCTTCATCGCACCCAGGCTGCCCATGCCGCGATAGGCCTTATAGGAACGCCCCTGGTACAGCACGGTTTCGCCGGGCGCTTCCTCGGTACCGGCGAAGAGGCCGCCCAGCATCACCGAATTGGCGCCGGCCGCGATGGCCTTGGAGATGTCGCCCGAATAGCGGATGCCGCCATCGGCGATCAAGGGTATGCCGCCGGCAGCCAGTGCATTCGCGACCATTTCCACCGCCGTGATCTGCGGCACGCCGACACCGGCGACGATGCGCGTGGTGCAGATCGAACCGGGGCCTATGCCGACCTTGACGCCGTCGGCGCCGTGATCAACCAAAGCCTTTGCAGCATTGGCCGTGGCGATGTTGCCGCCGATCACTTCCACTTGCGGGAAATTCTTCTTGACCCATTGCACGCGCTTCAGCACGCCTTCGGAATGGCCGTGGGCGGTATCGACCACGATCACGTCGACGCCGGCCTCGGCCAGCAGTGCCGCACGCTCCTCGGTGCCTTCGCCGACGCCAATGGCGGCGCCGACGCGCAGGTGGCCCTGCTCGTCCTTGCAGGCAAACGGATGTTCGCTGGACTTGAGGATGTCCTTGACGGTGACCAGGCCGCGCAACTGAAACGCCGCATTGACCACCAGCACGCGCTCCAGGCGATGCTTGTGCATCAGGGCCTTGGCTTCCTCGGGCGAACTGCCTTCACTGACCGTGATCAACCGCTCGCGCGGGGTCATGATGGCCCCCACCGCCTGATCGAGGTTGGTCTCGAAGCGTGTGTCGCGGTTGGTGACAATGCCCACCACCACGCCGTCATCCACCACGGGCAGGCCGGAAATGCGGTAACTGCGCGTCAGCGCCAGCACCTCGCGCACGGTCATGGTCGGCGGCACGGTGATCGGATCCTTCAGCACACCCGACTCGAAACGCTTGACCTTGGCCACTTCGGCCGCCTGCGCCTTGGGGTTCAGGTTCTTGTGCACGATGCCGATGCCGCCTTCCTGGGCCAGGGCGATGGCCAGGCGCGCTTCCGTCACCGTATCCATGGCGGCGGAAAGCAGCGGCAGGTTCAACTGGATCTTGCGGGTAAGGCGGGTGGCGAGGCTGACATCGCGGGGGAGGATCGCCGAGTGGGCGGGTACCAGGAGGACGTCGTCAAACGTCAGCGCCTTCTGGAGCAGTCGCATAGTAAATTCCTTCGTTCCAAAAACGCATTATACGCGAGAGCCAGACCGGCTTTGCCGTGCCGCCAGCGCCGACTCTTCAGGCGGCAATGCCCTGCTCCGTGCTCAGGCTTCGCCGGCCTCGCCACCACCCTTTTTCATGACCTTCCCCTCTGCCGCGCGCTGTTTGCGCACCTCCTTGGGGTCGGCGATCAGCGGACGATAAATCTCGACGCGGTCGCGGTCGCGCAAGGCAGTGTCGACCTTGGCCAGTTTGGCGAAGATGCCGAGCTTGTTCTTCGCCAGATCGATTTCCGGATGTTTCGCCAGCAGGCCCGAGGCTTCGATCGCCTGGCCGACGGTGCTGCCTGCGGGAAGGTTCAGGCCGATGACGTCCTGAGTCGCCGGCA
>CAZYTN010000098.1:0-8310 GCA_964650115.1 uncultured Sulfuritalea sp. | reverse complement strand
GTGCTTCGATGTCACGGCCTGCGGCAGCAGCGAGGCGGACCTGGAACAGTCGGCCCAGCGCATGATCGAGTTGCTGAAACAGACGCGGCTGCTTGCCGTGATCCTCGACCCCCAGGGCAAGGTGCAGTTTTCCAACGGCGGCCTGTGCCGGCTGCTGCAGCAGAGCCCGGTGGAACTCATGGGCTGCAAGCTGTTCGAGCGCCACCTTGCCGCCGGCGACAGCACGCTGCTGACGGCGCTCTATCCGGCCGGCGTGCAGAGCAGCCATTTTCCGGTCGAGTTTGAATCGGAGCTGGTGGCCGGCGACGGCCAGCCCTGCCACGTCGCCTGGCATGCCATCGTCCTGCGCGAAGGTTCGGGCCGGGTGAAATGCAGCGTGCTGATCGGCGAGGACGTTACCGCGCTGCGCCGCGAGGAAGGCCACGCCGCGCTTTGCGCCCGCGCCTTCGAGGCGACCGACCACGCCATCATCGTCACCGCGGCCGATGGCCGCATCATCTCGGTGAATGGTGCGTTCACCCAGCTCTCCGGCTACAGCCGCGAAGACGCGCTGGGCAATACGCCGCGCATCCTCAAGTCGGGCCGCCACGAGCGCGCCTTCTACGACTACATGTGGTCTGCCTTGATGGAAAAGGGCCACTGGCACGGCGACATCTGGGACCGGCGCAAGGACGGCAGCATTTATCCGAAGTATTTGTCGATCAATGCGATCCGCAATGCCAGCGGCGAACTGAGCAATTTCGTCGGAATTTTCTACGACATTTCCGAACGCCGCACCATCGAGGAAAGGCTGGACCGGCTCGCCCACTACGACACCCTGACCGGCCTGCCCAACCGCTGCCTGCTGCTCGACCGGCTCGACCAGGCCATCGAGCGGGCGATCCGCACCAGCAGCAGGGTGGCCCTGCTGTACATCGATCTCGATCACTTCAAGCAGGTCAACGATACCCTGGGCCACGCCGCCGGCGATGCCCTGCTCAAGGCCGTGGGGCAGCGCATGAAGTTCAGCGTGCGCGCGGTGGATACCGTGGCGCGTCTGGGCGGCGACGAATTCGTGGTGCTGCTGCCGGACGTCAAGCAGATCGTCGATGTCGATCTGGTGGCGCGGAAACTGCTGGATGCCTTGATGCCCGCCTATTCCCTGGACGATGCCACGATAGGCGCGACACCCAGCATCGGCATCAGCACCTACCCCGAGGACAGCGGCGACATGGACGAACTGCTCAGGCACGCCGATGCCGCGATGTACCAGGTCAAGCAGAGCGGCCGCGGCAACTACCGGTTTTACCAGGGCGCCGCCGGTCGCGGCATGGAATCCGACTGACCGCCCGTCGCGGCGCTGTGTCGCCACGGCTGGCTTTGCACAGCCAGCCGGCTGCGCGGGCACGGAGCAGTGCTCCGCGAATTCCCCGCTTCGCCCAGCGCCGACTTTCCGCAGCGATCACATCTGCTGGTAGATCGGCCCCTCGCCGCCTTGCGGCACCACCCAGTTGATGTTCTGCGTCGGGTCCTTGATGTCGCAGGTCTTGCAGTGCACGCAGTTCTGCGCATTGATCTGCAGCCGCGGATTGCTGCCGTCCTCGTTGCGCACGATCTCATACACGCCGGCCGGGCAGTAGCGCTGCTCCGGAGCATCGTAGAGCGCGAGGTTGGTACTGATCGGCACGTCGGGGTTCTTCAACTGCAGGTGGCAGGGCTGGTCCTCCTCGTGATTGGTGTTGGAGAGGAAGACGGATGTGAGGCGATCGAAGGTCAGCACGCCGTCGGGCTTGTCGTAGGCAATCGGCTGGCACTCGGCGGCGGGCTTGAGTTTCAGGTGGTCGGCCGTGTTGTGCAGGGTCCACGGCGCCTTGCCGCGCAGCAGTACCTGGTCGATGCCGAACATCAGCGAGCCGGTCCACAGGCCCTTGGCCATCCACGGCTTGAAGTTCCTCGCGGTGTGGAGTTCCTCGTACAACCATGATTCGCGGAAGGCTTCCGGATAGGCACTCAGGGCGTCGTTGGCACGGCCCGCCGCGAGTGCTTCGGCGGCGGCTTCCGCCGCCAGCATGCCGCTCTTGATCGCGGCGTGGCTACCCTTGATGCGCGAGGCGACCAGCATGCCGGCATCGTCGCCGATCAGCGCGCCGCCGGGAAAATCCAGCTTGGGCAGCGACTGCAAGCCGCCCGCCGCCAGCGCGCGGGCGCCGTAGGCGAGACGCTTGCCGCCCCTGAACAGCGGGGCGATCTGGGGGTGGGTCTTGAGGCGCTGCATTTCCTCGAAGGGCGCGAGGAAGGGGTTCTTGTAGCCGAGACCGACGACCTGGCCGATCGACACCAGGTTCTCGCCGAAGTGGTAGATGAAGCCGCCGCCATAGGTATCGGATTTCATCGGCCAGCCGAAGGTGTGCATCACCAGGCCCTTCTCGAACTGCTCGGGATCGACTTCCCACAGCTCCTTGATGCCCAAGGCGTAGGTCTGCGGGTCGGAGTTCGCGCGCAGGCCGAACTTCTCCTCGACCTGCTTGCCGAGGTGGCCGCGGCAGCCTTCGGCGAACAGGGTGTACTTGGCCAGCAGTTCCATGCCCGGCTGATGGTTGGGGCCGGGCTGGCCGTCGCGCGTGAGCCCCATGTCGCCGGTGGCGACGCCGCGCACCGCGCCCTTCTCATCGTAGAGCACTTCGGCGCCGGCAAAGCCGGGATAGACCTCGACGCCCAGGGCTTCGGCCTGGGCACCCAGCCAGCGGCAGAGCTGGCCCAGGCTGATGACATAGTTGCCGTGGTTCTGGAAGCAGCCGGGCAGCAGCAGGGTGGGCAGATCGACGAAGCCGTATTGCGTGAGGAAGGCGAAGCGGTCGCGAGTCACCGCCGTTTCGAGCGGGGCGCCCTGTTCCTGCCAGTCGGGCATCAGCTCGTTCAGGGCGCGCGGGTCCATGACCGCGCCGGAAAGGATGTGGGCGCCGATTTCGGAGCCTTTCTCGATCAGGCAGACGTTGATCCCGGCATTGAGCTGCTTGAGCCGGATCGCGGCGGCCAGTCCGGCCGGGCCGCCGCCAACGATGACGACATCGAATTCCATGGATTCGCGCTGCATGCTGACCCCGATCGCTTGGTTTGAGCGCGAGATTATAATCTTCAAGTCCGCATTAACCCCTTCGGCAACCCCGTCATGGAACACCACCGCAAGCTCATCTTCAGCAACCGGATGCCCATACGCTGGGGCGATCAGGACGCCATGGGCCACGTCAACAACACGGTCTATTTCCGCTTCATGGAACAGGCGCGCATCGAATGGCTGGAGAGCTTCGGCTTCGGCACCTCGGTGACGCAATCGGAAGGTCCGGTCATTGTCAACGCCAGTTGTACCTTCCTGATTCCCTTCACCTATCCGGGCACCATCGACTGCCGCATGTTCTGCGGGCATCCCGGGCGCAGCAGCGTGCCGACTTATTACGAATTGCGCCTGGTCGGCGAAGATCGCGTTTATGCCGAGGGCGCGGCCAAGCTGGTCTGGATCGACATCTCGACGGGCAAGTCGATTTCGCTGCCCGACGCCTTGCGCGCAAGCTGTCTTTAGCCCGTCCGATAACAGGAAACCGTCATGAGCCAAACTAACTTGCCGATCTGGCAACCCTCGGCACGGCGGATTGCCGCCACGCGCCTCAGCGCATTCATGGTGGCGGCCGGGAAGCGCTGGAATCGCCGTCTCGCCGGCGCCGACTATTCGACGCTGCATGCGTGGTCGATAGCCCATCCGGAAGAGTTCTGGACTTCGGTCTGGGAGTTCGGCGAGGTGCGCGGCGAGATGGGTTCCACGGTCGTCATCGACCGCGAGAAGATGCCCGGCGCGCAGTGGTTCCCGCAGGCGCGGCTGAACTTCGCCGAGAACCTGTTGCGGCGGCGCGACAAGACGAACGCCCTGGTGTTCTGGGGCGAGGACAAGGTCAGGGGCCGCGCCAGCCATGCCGAACTCCATCGCGCCGTGGCGCAGACTGCGGCGGCGCTGCGCGCCATGGGCGTGGTCAAGGGCGACCGTGTCGCTGCCTACCTGCCCAACCTGCCGGCCGCCGTGGTGGCGATGCTGGCCGCAGCCTCCATCGGCGCCATCTTTTCCTCGGCCTCGCCGGACTTCGGCGTGCAGGGCGTGCTCGACCGCTTTGGCCAGATCGAGCCGAAAGTGCTGTTTGCCTGCGACGGCTACTGGTACAACGGCAAGACCAACGATTGCCTGGGCAAGGTGGCCGAGATCGCCGCGCGCCTGCCTTCGCTGGAACGCGTCGTCATCGTGCCGTATGCGGGAAATGCGGCCGGTGGCGGCGCGGACATCGCGGCCGTGAGACACGGCGTGTCGCTGGCCGATTTCCTGGCTCGCTTCGCCGGCGCGAGGGAAATTCGCTTCGAGCAACTGCCCTTCGACCATCCGCTCTACATCATGTATTCCTCGGGCACCACCGGCGTGCCCAAGTGCATCGTGCATTGCGCCGGCGGTGTGCTGCTGCAGCACATCAAGGAACACCAGCTGCACAGCGATGTGAAAGCCGATGACCGCCTGTTCTTCTTCACCACCTGCGGCTGGATGATGTGGAACTGGCTGGCCTCCGCCCTGGCTTCGGGCGCGACCCTGTTGCTCTACGACGGCTCGCCTTTCGTCGGTCGCGGCAACATCCTGTTCGACTACGCCGATGCCGAGCGCATGACGCATTTCGGCACCTCGGCCAAGTTCATCGATGCCATCGCCAAGATCGATTTGCAGCCGCGCCGCACGCACCGGCTGGAACACCTGCGCACCCTGTTCTCCACCGGCAGTCCGCTGGTCGCGGAAGGCTTCGAATACGTCCATGCCAACATCAAGCAGGACATCCAGCTCGCCTCGGTTTCCGGCGGCACGGACATCATTTCCTGCTTCGTCATCGGCAATCCGAATGGCGCCGTGTATCGCGGCGAGATCCAGTGTGCCGGCCTGGGCATGGCGGTCGAGGTCTTCGACGACGACGGCCGGCCGCTGCGCGGCGAAAAGGGCGAACTGGTATGCACGCGCTCCTTCCCGGTGATGCCGATCGGTTTCTGGAAGGACGAGGGCGGGGCGAAGTATCAGGCGGCCTATTTCGAGCGCTTCGACAATATATGGTGCCACGGCGACTTCGCCGAAATCACCGCGCACGGCGGCTTCATCATCTACGGCCGTTCCGACGCGACGCTGAACCCCGGCGGGGTGCGCATCGGCACGGCGGAAATCTACCGCCAGGTGGAAAAGCTCGCTGAAGTCGTCGAATCCATCGTCATCGGCCAGGACTGGCCGCCGGGCAATGCCGGCGACGTGCGCGTGGTGCTGTTCGTCAAGCTGCGCGAGGGCCTGGTGCACGACGATGCGCTGGAAAAGCGCATCAAGCAGGTGATCAGGGACAACACCACGCCGCGCCACGTGCCGGCCAAGATCCTGCAGGTCGCCGACATCCCGCGCACCAAGAGCGGCAAGATCGTCGAACTCGCCGTGCGCAACGTGGTGCACGGCAATCCGGTGAAGAACGTCGAGGCGCTGGCCAATCCCGAGGCGCTGGAGCATTTCCGCGATCGTTTCGAACTGGACAACTGAAAGTTCTCGCCGTGTCGCCAGCGCCGACTTTTGGGGTCGCCGCGGGCGCCGCCAGGGCGCCTCTGTTAGGCTACGGCGGAGCAAAGGGGAGAACCGGTCATGACCAACAAGATCAGCGTGGTGGCGTCGGCGGTGCGGGTGAACGACCACATCTATAACGGCACGGGAAGCAATGCCCATCCCACCTTCGCCTGGGAAACCGTGACCGAAATTCGTTCGGAGGACGGCCTGATCCTGTTGATCACCGGCAATGCCAAGGGGCCGCACGGCGAGTTCTGGCTCGAGCCCGACGAGCAGATCGTGGTGATCCGCTATCCCGAACCCGTTGCAGCGGCAGCGCCGCCGGCGAAAGCGCACGGCAAGCACGGACATTGATGAAGGACGAGCAAAATGACCTACGAAGAACACCTCGACGAAGTCACCACGCTCATCACCGAGAAGTACGGGATGAGCGATGATGTGGCGATCCGGATGGTGATGCGCGCCCAGGCCGATGATTTTTTCAGCGGCCACGATGACAATCCGGCTATCTGCACGCTGGAACGCGCCCACCGTGACGCGAAAACCGTTTTCAGCAAGTACAAATAGAGTTTTCTGCCACCGACGGAGATCCAGCCATGATGTCGATTCCGCGCACCCTGTTCGATGCCGACCACGAAGCCTTTCGCGATACCGTGCGCCGCTTCATGGAGCAGGAAGTCGCCCCCCATCACGCGCGCTGGGAGGAGCAGACCCATGTAGACCGTGATATCTGGACCAAGGCCGGCGCTGCCGGTTTTCTCTGCGCCTCGATGCCGGAGGAATACGGCGGCGTCGGCGTGGACAAGCGCTTCTCGGTCATCGTCATGGAGGAATGCGCCCGCATCAACGCCACGGGCCTGGGCTGGGGCCTGCACTCCGAGATCGTCGCGCCCTATTTGCTGCATTACGGCAGCGAAACGCTGAAGCAGAAATACCTGCCACGGATGGCCAGCGGCGAAATGATCGGCGCCATCGCCATGACCGAGCCGGGCGCCGGCTCCGACCTGCAGGGGGTGCGTACCACGGCAGTGCGTGACGGCGATCATTACGTGCTCAACGGCTCGAAGATCTTCATCACCAACGGCTACCTCTGCGACCTGGTCATCGTCGTCGCCAAGACCGACCCGGCCGCAGTTGGCAACAGAGGTGCCAAGGGCACCAGCCTGCTGGTGGTCGATACGACGATGGCCGGCTTCAGCAAGGCCAAGCCCCTGCACAAGGCCGGCATGAAGGCGCAGGACACCTGCGAGCTGTTCTTCGACAACGTCCGCGTTCCGGCGGAGAACCTGCTCGGCGAGGAGAACAGCGGCTTCATCTACCTGATGCAGGAACTTCCCTGGGAGCGCCTGCAGATTGCCGCGATCGCAATGGCCTCGGCCGAGGCGGCGCTCGACTGGACCATCCAATATACCAACGAGCGCAAGGCCTTCGGCCAGGAGATCGCCAAGTTCCAGAACACGCGTTTCAAGCTCGCCGAACTCAAGACCGAGATCCAGATCGGCCGCGTCTTCGTCGACCGCTGCATCGAACTGCTGCTGGAAAACAAGCTCGACCCGGCGACCGCCTCGATGGCCAAGTACTGGTGCACCGACCTGCAGTTCAAGGTCATGGACGAATGCGTGCAACTGCATGGCGGCTATGGCTACATGTGGGAATACCCGATCACTCGCGCCTGGGCCGATGCCCGCGTCCAGCGCATCTACGGCGGCACCAACGAAATCATGAAAGAACTCATTTCGCGGAGTCTGTGATGGCCGACGCCTTCATCTTCGACGCCCTGCGCACGCCGCGCGGCAAGGGCAAGCAGGGTGGGGCGCTGAACCAGGCGACGCCCATCTATCTCGCGGCCACCGCCTTGCGCGCCCTGCGCGAGCGTAACAAGCTGGACACGTCGAAGGTCGACGACGTGGTGTTCGGCTGCGTCGAGCCGGTGGGCGAGCAGGGCGCCGACATCGCGCGCGTCGCCGCGCTCTACGCCGATTACGACATCAGCGTTCCCGGTGTCACCGTCAGCCGTTTCTGTGCCTCGGGACTGGAGGCCTGCAACCAGGCGGCGGCGCAGATCATGTCCGGTCAGGCCGATCTCGTCGTCGGCGGCGGCGTCGAGTCGATGTCGCGCGTGCCGATGTTCTCGTCGGGCGGCGCCTGGCCCATCGATCCGCAGGTGGCGGCGAAAACGGGCTTCGTGCCGCAGGGAATTTCCGCCGATTTGATCGCGACCAAGTGGGGCTTCTCGCGCCACGACGTCGATGCCTATGCCGCCGAATCCCAGCGCCGGGCCAAGCAGGCGTGGGATGAAGGGCGCTTTGCCAGGTCCATCGTTCCGGTGAAGGACATCAACGGCCTGGTCATGCTCGACCACGACGAATACATGCGCCCCGAAACCACCCTCGAATCGCTGGCGCAATTGAAGCCGGCCTTCCAGGAGCAGGGCGAGAAGTACGGCTTCGACAGCGTGATGCTGCAGCACTACCCGGAAGTCGAGCGCATCGAGCACGTGCATCACGCTGGCAACAGTTCCGGCATCGTCGACGGCGCGGCGGCCGTGCTCTTCGGCACCAGGGAGATGGGTGCGGCGCTCGGCCTGAAAGCCCGCGCGCGGATCCGCTCCTTCGCTTCGATCGGATCGGAGCCGTCGATCATGCTGACCGGCCCTTCGTATGCCGCGGAAAAGGCCCTCAAGCGCGCCGGCATGAAGATCGGCGACATCGATCTGT
>CAZYTN010000097.1:0-8360 GCA_964650115.1 uncultured Sulfuritalea sp. | reverse complement strand
AGCACATCGACCTCGCGCTGCTCGACGTGCAGGTGGCCTGCCTCGCCAACCAGGCGATGAACTACCTGGTGTCGGGCAAGGCGCCGCGCCGCATGGGCAACGGCCATCCCAACATCGTGCCCTACCAGGACTTCCCCACCGCGGACGGCGACATGATCCTCGCGATCGGCAACGACGGCCAGTTCGCCCGCTTCTGCGACATCGCCGGCCATGCCGAATGGGCAGGGGATGAGCGCTTCGCCAGCAATGCCGGGCGCGTGAAGCACCGCGCCGAACTGATCGCGCTGCTACGCCAGGCGACGGTGATGAAAACCACGGCCGACTGGATCGCCCTGCTCGAAAATGCCGCCGTGCCCTGCGGTCCGATCAACGATCTGGCCGGCGTCTTCGCCGATCCGCAGGTGCTGCATCGCGGCCTGCGCGTCGACCTGCCCCACGCCGCAGGCGGCAGTGCGCCGCAGGTGGGCAACCCGATTCGTTTTTCGGCGACGCCAATAGCCTACCGCCTGGCGCCGCCATTGCTGGGGCAGGATACCGAAGCGATACTGGGAGAACTCGGACGCAGCGCGCGCGACATCGCCACACTGCGTGCGGCGAATGTGATCTAGCCCTGCAAACCCGAAGAACTCTAGGGCATCAGGCGCGCGAGACCGCCTTCGGCGGCGAGTTTCTCTGCGGCGGCGAAGGCTCGGTCGCGTTCGTATTCGCCGGCGATTGTCTTCAGCACGGGCAGAGCTGTCTTTTCGTTCATGCCCGGCTTGATACGCGGGTCGTAGAGCATCTTCAGCACCAGGTGATCAAGACCGGAAAGAAAGACAAGATTGAACTTGCGGCTGAAGATTGACGGCAGGGGTTGGAGAGTATCGTTACCCAGGCCCATGGCGTGGGTCAGTTCCTCGACCACGCAGGATGCCAAATCGGCTCGGGCACGCGCGGCATCGACCGGTATCAGCGCCACAGCGCGCACAATGGTTCCCCTGCGTTCCGTCGCAAAGCTCGCCATGCACTGGCTGTGACGAAACAGCATCTCGTTCTGGCGCGCAGGGCCGGTGCCAAAATAGCGCGGCAAGTCCGATCCCAGGCTGCCTTCGCTGGTCAACACGACCAGGAAGTTTGCCGCGGCCCGGGTTTCCACCGGCTGGATGCTGAGGCCCGTGATCTGGGCAAGATGCAGGAAATGCGCGTCGATCAATTCTCGATGCAGATCCTCGTCCCCAACACGGTGCACGATGAAATATCTCACCGGGGTCATCCACTTGCGCACGGGGTTCTGCCGCGTCGAATAGCCGTTCTTCAGTGCCAGTTCGACGAAACTGTCGACCAGGAAGCCCGGCGACTTCCAGGACACATCCTCAGCCGCAGCCACGGCCGCCACGGAGGCGAACAGCAGGCTGAACAACATGCCTTTCGAGGAAAGGAAAAGCTTCATGCCGCCACTTTCGTGCGACGTGCTCAGGACTCCAGCACGCGCAACTCGGCGTTAGTGTAGCGCAAACGGCTGGCGAGCACGCTTGCGATGCCCTCCATCAGCCGCAGGCCCAGCTTCTTGTGCTCCTCGGCGAAGGTGTCGAAGGCGCGGCGCGACAGCACGTAAAGTTCGGTATCGACGAAGGCCACCGCGTTCGCCGAACGCACTTCGCCATCGAGGAAAGCCATCTCGCCGAAGAAGGCGCCGCGGCCGAAGGTACCGAGGTGATGCGATTGCCGGTCGGACAGCGGCAGGATGATGCGCACCGCGCCGCGCCGGATCAGGAACAGTTCGTCGCCGGCATCGCCGCGCGAGAAGATGGTGTCTCCCTTCGTCACGCTGCGCTTTTCCATGCACTGCTCGAGCGCTGCCAGCGTCTGCTCCTTGCGTCCGGCAAACAGCTCGACTTCATGCAGTTCCAGCGCGGCCCCCTCGTCGCGCAAACACACCGTTTCGTGGATGACGCGATCCTCGACCCATTCCAGCGCGTCGTCCAGCGACGGAAACACGCGCACCGGGCTGTCCTGGCGAATCAGGCCAACCTGGTCGAAATACTGCTGCATGTCACGTCCCGACGGCAAGGTCAGCGGAATGGCGCTGAAAATCAGGAAGCCCTTGCGCTCGGCCAGCATGTCCTTGACCTGCTCCAGCAGGTGTGCCGCGGTGACATCCACGGTCTGGATGCGGCGCATGTCGAGGATCAGGAAGTCGCGCGTTTTCAGCTCCGGCTCCAGGCTCAGGTATAGCTGGTCGGCGGTGCCGAAGAACAGGCTGCCCTGCAACTCGATGATCGCCGCGCGATCGCCGTGGGCCGTGAGGATTTCCATTTCCTCGTGGGTGCGGATGCGTTTCGAGAAAGTCTCGTTGCCGAGCAGCTTGCGGCGGATGATGGAACCGCCGATCTGCTCGCGGATGAACAGCAATACGGCCAGCACGATGCCGACGCCGGATGCCGCGATCAGGCTGACCGTCAGGGCCGTGCCGACCACCGCGACGATCACCGCGAAATCAAGGATGGTCGAGCGCGATTTCAGGTAGTGCAGGCTGTTGCGATCGATCATGCGCACGCCGATCACGATCAGGATGCCGGCCAGCCCGGCCACCGGTATCCATGAGATGAAGCTTGCCAGCAGCAGGAAGGCAACCAGGGCCAGCACGCCCTCGACCAGTCCGGAGAAGCGGCTGCTGGCGCCGCCGGAAATATTCACCAGCGTCGCGCCCATGGTGCCGGCGCCGGGAATGCCGCCGATCGCGCCCGAAGCCAGGTTGCCCAGGCCCTGGCCGATCAGTTCGCGGTTCGAATCGTGGCGCGAGCGGGTCATGGCATCGAGCACAACGCAGGTTTTCAGCGTGTCGATCGACAGCAGCACGGCCAGCGTCAGGGCCGGCGTCACCAGTAACAGCAACTGCTGCAGGCCGACATCGGAAATCGCGGCCCAGCGTCCGGCCAAGCCGGCGACAAAACTGCCGCCGCCGCCGCCGTCGAGCGCGCCGACCACCAGCGTGTTGGCCTGCAGGCTCAACAGCGCGGGGTCGAGCAGGGCAAGGCCGAAATAGGCGACAATGCCGGCCACCAGGCCGAGTACGGCGCCCGGCACGGCCTTGATCAGGCGCGGCGCGCCGATCATCACGAGGATGGTCACCACGCCGACGACAATGCCATGCCAGCGCCATTGCTCGGGGGCGGCCAGCGCCGCCCAGAAGTGCAAGCCCTTGGGTGTGCCCAGCAGCTTCGGCACCTGGCTGCCGATGATGATCAGCCCGACCCCGGACAGATAACCGCTGACCACGGTATAGGGCATGTACTTGATCAGGCGCCCCAGGCGCAGCAGGCCAAATGCCACCTGCATCAGGCCGGCGAGCAGACCGAGCAGGGTCAGCAGCAGCAGTATCGTTTCCACCGGCGTGCCGCTCTTCACGGCCTCGATGGCAAAGGCGGACGCCACCGCCGCGGCCGGCGCGCAGGGCGCCGAAATCAGGCGATTGGTGCCGCCGAAACTCGAGGCGACAATGCCGATCGCGGTCGCGCCGAGGATGCCGGCCAGCGCGCCGAGCGCGACGTGGGCGGTACCCAGGACCGAATAAATGGTCACGCCGAAGGCAATGGCCGAGGGCAAGGCCACCAGCATGGCGGCGAAGCCGCCCCAGAAATCGCCTGCGGGATTTTCCAGCTTTGGCAGTTTCATGTTGCATCGATACCAGGAGGGCTATAAGGACAGTATAAATCCCGTACGCGGCACCGCAACATTCCATCAGTGACTTCCGTCGACTCGCGACTGGTTGTAAGCTTGAGCTTTCAACAAACAATATCTTGGAGGATTGCCCCATGAAGCAAGCGCGTACCCTGCTGGTCGCCGTGGCCACCCTGGCCCTGGCCGCCACGGCCCATGCCCAGGAATTCGTCACCGTCCTCACCGGCGGCACCTCGGGTGTGTATTACCCGCTGGGCGTCGCAATGTCGCAGATCTTCGGCAAGGCCATGCCCGGCGCCAAGACCTCGGCGCAGGTGACCAAGGCCAGCGCGGAGAACCTCAACCTGCTGCAGGCCGGCCGCGGCGAGATCGCCTTGACTCTCGGCGACGCGTTGAACGAGGCCTGGAAAGGCAACGAGGAAGCCGGCTTCAAGACGCCGCTCAAAAAACTGCGCACCATCGCCGCGATCTATCCCAACTACATCCAGATCGTCGCCGCCGCCGATTCCGGGATCAAGACCCTGGCCGACCTGAAGGGCAAGCGCGTCGCCGTCGGCGCGCCGAAATCCGGCACCGAACTCAATGCGCGCGACATCTTCAAGGGCGCCGGCATGAGCTACAAGGATTTCGCCAAGGTCGAATACCTGCCCTTCGGCGAGTCGGTGGAACTGATGAAGAACCGCCAGCTCGATGCCACGCTGATCTCGGCCGGCCTCGGCGTCGCCGCGATCCGCGACCTCGCCACGGCGGTCAAGATCGTCATCGTGCCGATCCCGGCCGACGTGGTGGCAAAGATCGGCGAAGCCGCCTACCTGTCCGGCACCGTGCCGGCCAATACCTACAACGGCCAGACCGACGCCGTGCCCACGGTGACGATCCAGAACTTCCTGGTCAGCCACGAAGGCGTGTCGGCCGATACGGCCTACAAGATGACCAAGGCGATCTTCGAGCACCTGCCCGAACTGCAGGCCGCGCACGCCGCGGCCAAGGCCATCAGCCGCGAAAATGCGGCGAAGTCACCGCCGGCGCCCTTGCATGCGGGCGCCGAGAAATACTACAAGGAAGTGGGACTGATCAAGTAAGGCGCGGCTTTCGTGACCAGCCACGGCGTCGCCCCCGACCACGGCCAGCAAGAGTTCTCCGAGCACGGCGTGCAACGCCGGCTCGGCGGCGGCTGGCTGACGGTTCTCACCGGACTGGCCCTGGCCTTTTCCAGCTACCAGCTGATCGTTGCAGCCTTTCATCCGCTGTCCAGCCTGGTGATCCGCAGCCTGCACGTCGGCTTTTTGCTGTGTCTCACCTTCATCCTTTACCCGGCCTTCAAGAGCTCTGGCCGGCTCTCGAAAGTCGGCCCCGGCGACACGGTGCTGGCCTTCGGTGCGCTGCTGCTGTCGACCTATCACTGGGTGTTCGAGGGCGACCTGATCCAGCGCTCTGGCGACCCGAGCAATCTCGACCTCTTCGTCGGCACGGCGCTGGTGATCCTCACCTTCGAGGCGACGCGGCGCATGCTCGGCCTGGCGCTGCCCATCGTCTGCGGCGCCTTCCTGCTCTATGGCGTGTTCGGCCACCTGCTGCCGGGCAGCCTCGGTCATCGCGAGTATGGCTTCGACCAGATCGTCAACCAGTTGGCTCTCGGCAGCGAAGGCATTTTCGGCATCCCAACGCTGGTCTCGGCCACCTACATCTTCCTTTTCATCCTGTTCGGGTCGTTTCTCGAACACGCCGGCATGATCAACCTCTTCAACTCCCTGGCGCTGGGCTTCGTCGGCCACAGCAAGGGCGGCCCGGCCAAGGTCTCGGTGATCTCCTCGGGCCTGATGGGCACCATTTCCGGTTCGGGCGTGGCCAACGTGCTGACCACCGGGCAGTTCACCATTCCGCTGATGAAGAAGTTCGGCTATTCGGGCATTTTTGCCGGCGCGGTGGAGGCCACCTCCTCGATGGGCGGCCAGATCATGCCGCCGGTGATGGGCGCGGTGGCCTTCATCATGGCCGAGAACATCAACGTGCCCTACGCCGACATCGTTCAGGCCGCGGCGATCCCGGCCATCCTCTATTACCTGACCGCCTTCTGGATGGTGCATCTCGAAGCCGGACGCAAGAACCTGGTCGGCCTGCCCAAGGAACAGTGCCCCAACCCCTGGCACGCCATGCGCGACAACTGGTACCTGCTGCTGCCGCTGGTGGTGCTGGTGATCACGCTGTTCAACGGCTTCACGCCGATGTTCGCCGGCATGGTCGGCCTGGTGCTGACCGCCGTGCTGATCCTCGGTGCGGCCATTGCCGCGCGCATTTCCGGCACCGCCTTCCGCTACGTGTTCTGGTTCGCGCTCGGCCTCGCCGCCGCGGTGTTCGTCAAGAACATGGAAACCTGGGGCATCGTCCCGCTGCTGGCGCTGATCGCCGCGCTGGTGGCGCAGACCTTCGCTATCCGGGGCGGCATGAAGACCCTGCACCTGCTCAAGCTGAGCCTGGTCGAGGGCGCCCAGCAGGCGCTGCCGGTGGGCGTGGCCTGCGCCATCGTCGGCGTCATCATCGGCGTGCTGACGCTGACCGGCGCGGCGTCCTCCTTCGCCGGCTTCATCCTCGGCGTCGGCGAGAAAAGCCTGTTCCTCTCGCTGGTGTTGACCATGCTGGTCTGCCTGGTACTCGGCATGGGCATCCCGACCATCCCCAACTACATCATCACCAGTTCCATCGCCGCGCCGGCGCTGCTCAAACTCGGCGTGCCGCTGATCGTCAGCCACATGTTCGTCTTCTATTTCGGCATCATGGCCGACCTGACGCCGCCGGTGGCGCTGGCCGCATTCGCCGCGGCCTCTATCGCCAAGGAATCGGCGATGAAAATCGGCTTCAAGGCGGTGCAGATTGCGATTGCCGGCTTCGTCATTCCCTACATGGCGGTGTACACGCCGGCACTGATGCTGCAGGGCGACTGGACCGTCGCCGCCGTCGCCTACATCGTGTTCAAGGCCGTGCTCTCGATCGGTTTGTGGGGCGCGGCGGCGATCGGCTTCCTGCTCGGCCCGCTCAACATGGTAGAGCGCGGCTTCGCCGCGGCGGCGGCCTTCCTGCTGGTCGCCGCGATCCCGCTGACGGACGAGATCGGCTTCGCCATGAGCGCGGTCTTTGTCGCCTGGCACCTGATTCGCAGACGGCGCGCGGATCGCCGTATCGCCAGCGCCGACTCCTGATGCTCTGCCTCGCAGCGGGTGCCGTCAGCGCCGTGCTCGCCATCGATGCCTTCACCCTGACCTGGATCCATTCCATCGAGAAGATCCGCTGGGAAGAAGACTGGCGCATCGAGTCCGGCGCGCTGGTCGTCGACGCAGCACGCATCCGCGGCAGCGGCGCCGGCATGGAGCCGCCTGCCGGTGCGGTGTTAAAGAACGGTGTCTGGCATTACCGCCCGCAACTGCCGCCGCAGGCCATGTTGCGCCTCACACATTCCCCGCATGCCGCCGGCTACACGCTGTGCACTTCCACCGTGTGTGCGCCGCTTGCGGATCATCTGCCGGGGATCGACAATAACGCCGTGATCGAAATCAGGAGGTGTCCGCCATGAAGCCCTATTCCGCCATTCTGTCCGCGCCGGGATTCAGTATCGGCATCGGCTGCAACGCCGACGAAATCACCGAAATTTCCTATCTTGAAGCGCAGCCTGAAGTCGCGCCCAAAACCCCCTTGGCGAAGGAAGCCGTGCGCCAGTTGCGCGCCTGGCTGAAAAACCCCAGGTTCGAATTCGGCCTGCCGCTGGCGCCGGCCGGCACGCATTTCCAGCGCCGCGTCTGGCAGCGGATCGCCGCAATTCCACCCGGCCGAACCATGAGCTACGGCGAGGTCGCCGCGGCGATTCGCAGCGGCCCGCGCGCGGTGGGCAACGCCTGCGGCGCCAATCCCTATCCGATCGTGGTGCCCTGCCATCGCGTGGTCGCGGCGAATCAGGGGCTGGGCGGTTTCGCGCGCCAGCGCGGCGGCTTCCTGCTCGACATCAAGCGCTGGCTCCTCCAGCATGAGAATGCAGGCTACTGATGTCGCATTGATCGACGAATTCGTCGACGCCTTGTGGCTCGCTGACGGACTGTCGAAGAACACGCTGGCGAGCTACCGCAACGACCTGGCGCTGTTTTCCAATTGGCTGGAAACGAGGGACACCACAATAGTCGGCGCTGGCGAGACGGCGATCAACGCCTATCTGGCGCACCTGCACGCCCGCCCCGGCGGCATCAAGGCGACCAGCCAGCGGCGGCTGATGGCGACTCTGCGCCGCTGTTACCGCTGGCTGCTGGACCAGGGCCGGCTGCAGCTTGATCCGCTGCTGAACATCGACAAGCCCGGCACGATCCAGCGTTTTCCGAAAACGCTGTCGGAGAAACAGGTGGAAGACCTGCTGGGCGCACCCGACGTGCAAACCCCGCTAGGGCTGCGCGACCGTGCCATGTTCGAACTGCTCTACGCCACCGGGCTGCGCGTCTCCGAGCTGGTCGGCGTGCGCCTGTTCGAGGTCAGTCTCAACGACAACGTGGTGCGCGTGATGGGCAAAGGCTCGAAGGAGCGCCTGGTGCCTCTCGGGCAGGTTGCCGCCGAATGGCTGCAGCGCTATGTCGCGCAGGCGCGCGGCGAACTGCTCGGGCAGCATGTCTCGGATGCGGTTTTCGTCACCACCCGGGGGGGCGGCATGACGCGGCAGATGTTCT
>CAZYTN010000096.1:0-8451 GCA_964650115.1 uncultured Sulfuritalea sp. | reverse complement strand
AGGCGCAGGAATGGCTGCGCACCATGAACGACATGGGCTACGGCTTCAAGGCCTACCCCTGCGACGTCGCCGACTTCGATTCCTGCAAGACCTGTGTTGCAGAGGTGAGCAAGGATGTCGGTCCGGTCGAGGTTCTGGTGAATAACGCCGGCATCACGCGTGACATGACCTTCAAGAAGATGACCAAGGCCGACTGGGACGCGGTGATTCACACCAACCTCGATTCCACCTTCAACATGACCAAGCAGGTGATGGACGGCATGACGGAGCGCGGCTGGGGCCGCGTCATCAATATCTCCTCGGTGAACGGTCAGAAGGGCGCCTTCGGCCAGACCAACTACGCCGCGGCCAAGGCGGGCATGCACGGTTTCACCAAGGCGCTGGCGCTGGAAGTGGCGAAAAAGGGCGTCACCGTGAATACCATTTCGCCGGGCTACATCGGCACCAAGATGGTCATGGCGATCCCGCAGGAAGTGCTGGAGAGCAAGATCCTGCCGCAGATTCCGCAGTCGCGCCTGGGCAAGCCGGAAGAAGTTGCCGGCCTGGTCGCCTACCTGTCATCCGAAGAAGCGGCGTTTGTAACGGGCGCCAACATATCCATCAACGGTGGTCAGCACATGTACTGATCCACCTCCGGCCGGAGGCTGCGGCTTGCAGCGCGTCTCCGGCCGGCAAAGGTTTTTATAGTCGCATAGGAAGTTTCAAAAATGGCAAAGAGAGTTGCATTGGTAACGGGCGCGATGGGCGGACTGGGCACGGCGATCTGCAAGGCGCTGGCGAAAAGCGGCTTCACTGTGGCGGCGAACTGCCTGCCGAATTTTCCGCCCAAGGACGAGTGGCTGGCGAAAATGAAGGCGGAAGGTTTCGATTTCGTTGTCGCCGAAGCGGATGTCACCGACCACGAGGCCTGCGCCGCGATGGTGCGGAAGCTGGAAGCCGAAGTCGGCCCGGTCGACGTGCTGGTCAATAATGCCGGCATCACGCGCGACTCCGTGTTCCGGAAAATGGACAAGGGGCAATGGGATGCCGTGTTGTCCACCAATCTCGACTCCGTGTTCAATGTCACGCATCAGGTGCTCGGCGGCATGGCCGATCGCGGCTGGGGCCGGGTCATCAACCTGTCTTCGGTGAACGGCATCAAGGGGCAGTTCGGCCAGGCCAACTACTCCGCGGCCAAAGCCGGCATCCTCGGCTTTACCCGCGCGATTGCCGCCGAAGTGGCGAAGAAGGGCGTGACGGTGAATGCCATCGCTCCCGGCTACATCGGCACCGACATGGTCATGGCGATCAAGCAGGAAGTGCGCGACTCGATCGTCGCCACGATTCCGGTGGGTCGGCTGGGCAAGCCCGAAGAAATCGGCGCTCTGTGCTCTTACCTGGTGTCGGATCTGGCCGGTTACATGACGGGCGCAACCTTGAATATCAATGGCGGATTGCATTACTGCTGATCCCGCCGGGCTTGAGGATTCATCCCCCCCGCCGCCGGCGAGGGGTGCTGCATTTACTACCCTGGTAGTAAGATGGTTTTAAGGAGGGAAAGACAATGGCCGCACAGAGCCGACTTATAAAGAAATATCCGAATCGCCGCCTGTATGACACGCGCACCAGTACCTACATCACGCTGGCCGACATCAAGGAACTGGTGCTGGCTCATGAAGAATTCCAGGTGGTCGACGCCAAGTCGGGTGACGAGCTGACGCGGGCGATCCTGTTGCAGGTGATTCTCGAAGAAGAGGCCGGTGGCGCGCCGATGTTCTCTTCCGAGCTGCTGTCGCAAATGATCCGCTTCTATGGCAATGCCATGCAGGGGATGATGGGCAGCTATATCGGGGACAACATCAAGTCCTTCACCGAGGTGCAGGCCAAGCTCAAGGAGCAGGCCAAGGGCCTTTATGGCGAAGGTGCGGGCGACAGCCAGGACTTGTGGGCGCAGTTCCTCAAATTGCAGGGACCTGCGATGCAGCACATGATGGGCACCTACGTCGAGCAGAGCCAGAAGATGTTCCAGCAGATGCAGGACACCATGCAGGAACAGACGCGCAAGATTTTCCCCGGCATCTACGTCAAGCCCGAGGAAAAGGGCGAGAACAAGTAAGAGTCTCCGTGACGCGACGACACGCCCGCGCGCCGACAGTCGGCTTCGTGTCGCTGGGGTGCCCCAAGGCGGCGTCCGACGCGGAACAGATTCTGACCCGGCTGCGCGCCGAAGGTTACGAAATCTCCGGCAGCTACGAGGGTGCGGACCTTGTCGTGGTCAACACCTGCGGCTTCATCGATGCTGCTGTCGAGGAATCGCTCGACGCCATCGGCGAAGCGCTGGCCGAAAACGGCAAGGTCATCGTCACCGGCTGCCTCGGCGCGAAGAAGGATGCGGCGGGCAACGACATCGTGCGCACTGCGCACCCCAGGGTGCTGGCGGTCACCGGGCCGCACGCCATGCCGGAAGTGATGGAAGCGGTGCACCGGCACCTGCCGCCGCTGCACGATCCCTTCGTCGATCTGGTGCCACCGCAGGGCATCCGCCTGACGCCGGACCACTACGCCTACCTGAAGATCTCGGAAGGCTGCAACCACCGCTGCACGTTTTGCATCATTCCCTCGCTGCGCGGCGACCTGGTGTCGCGGCCGATCGGCGAGGTGCTGCACGAGGCCGAGGTGCTGGCCGCGGCCGGTGTCAAGGAACTGCTGGTGATCTCGCAGGACACCAGTGCCTACGGCGTGGATGTGAGGTACCGCACCGGCTTCCACGGCGGACGGCCGGTGAAGACGCGGCTGCTGGAATTGTGCAGCGAGTTGGGCAAGCTCGGCCTCTGGGTGCGCCTGCACTACGTCTATCCCTATCCCAGCGTCGACGACCTGATCCCGCTGATGGCCGAAGGCAGGATCCTGCCCTACCTCGATGTGCCATTTCAGCATGCCAGCCCGCGCATCCTGAAACTTATGAAGCGTCCGGCTTCGGCGGAAAAGGTGCTCGATCGCATCGCGGCATGGCGCCGCGAAGTGCCTGATCTGACCATCCGCAGCACCTTCATTACCGGCTTTCCCGGCGAGACCGAGGCCGAGTTCAACGAGCTGCTGGATTTCCTCGACGAAGCCCAGCTCGACCGCGTTGGGGCCTTCTCCTACTCGCCCGTCGATGGCGCAACTGCCAACCAGTTGCCTGGCGCCTTGCCGGAGGAGATCCGCGAAGAGCGCAAGGGACGCCTGCTGCGCCACCAGGAAGATATCTCCACGCAGCGTCTGGAAAGCAAGATCGGCCGCCGCATCAAGGTGCTGGTCGACGACATCGACGAAGACGGCGCCATCGCCCGTTCGGAGGGCGATGCACCGGATGTCGACGGCCTGGTCTACATCACGGATGGCCATGATCTGGAGGTCGGGGAGTTTGCCGAAGTCAGCGTCATCGACTGCGATGTGCACGACCTGTACGCTACGGTCGCCGTACCGTGAGTGCCGACTTTTACCATCGCCTGCGCACCGTCGTTGGTGCCTCGAGGGTGCTGACCGGGGTGGCGGAACTCGCGCCCTACTGCACCGACTGGCGGGGCCGCTATTCGGGCAATGCGTCCTGTGTGGTGTTGCCCGGGACGACCGAAGAAGTATCGGCCGTCGTTCGCATCTGCGCCGAGGCCGGCGTGGCGATCGTGCCGCAGGGAGGCAACACCGGACTGTGTGGCGGCGCGACGCCGGTGGGGGGTGAAGTGGTGGTCAGTTTGCGGCGCATGAACCGCATTCGCGCCGTCGATGCCGACAACAACTCGATCACTGTCGAGGCTGGTTGCACGCTGCATGCGGTGCAGCAGGCTGCACAGGAGATCGATCGCCTGTTTCCGCTGTCGCTCGCGGCGGAAGGCAGCGCCACGCTGGGCGGCAACTTGTCCACCAATGCCGGGGGCGTGCAGGTGCTGCGCTACGGCAACGCGCGCGACCTGACGCTGGGTCTCGAGGTGGTGCTGGCCGACGGCCGCATCTGGAGCGGTTTGCGCGCCTTGCGCAAGGACAATACCGGCTACGACCTGAAGCACCTGTTCATCGGCGCCGAAGGTACGCTGGGCCTGATTACGGCGGCAACCCTGAAGCTTTTCTCGCGTCCGCGCGCACGTGCCACGGCCTGGGTCGCCGTACCCGATCCGGCCACCGCGGTCAGCCTGCTCGGGCGACTGCGCGATGCCGCCGGAGACAACGTGACGGCCTTCGAGATCGTAGGTCGTCCCGCCCTGGATTTGGTACTCAAGCACATTCCAAACGCTCGCGATCCGCTTGCCGGCAAGCCCGGATGGCAGGTGCTGGTCGAACTTTCCGGGGCGCGCGACGATCTGGCTGCGACGCTGGAACAGGCACTGCAAAACGCTGCGGAGGAGAGCGTCATCGACGATGCCGTGCTGGCTGCCAGCGAGGCGCAAACCGCCGCGCTGTGGGCGCTGCGCGAGAATGTGTCCGAGGCGCAGAAGATCGAGGGCGTTTCGATCAAGCACGACATCGCCGTGCCGGTATCGCGCATCGCCGAGTTCATCGCGCGCGCCGACGCCGCATTGCTGGCCGCGTTTCCGCAGGTACGCATCGTCTGCTTCGGCCACATCGGCGACGGCAACCTGCATTACAACCAGTCGCGGCCCGATGCCCAGTCCAACCAACAATTCATCGCGCAGACCGGGGCGGTCAATCGCATCGTGCACGACCTGGTGCATGAACTGGGCGGTTCGATTTCGGCCGAGCACGGCCTGGGACAGTTGAAGCGCGAGGAAGTGCTGCGCTACAAGAGCGAGACCGAGATGGACATGATGCGCGCGGTCAAGCAGGCGCTCGACCCGCGCGGGCTGATGAATCCGGGAAAACTGCTGGCGAAAATCCACGCGGGGGCTTTACACCCGGACCCCGCCTCCCTATAATGCGCGCTCTCTTGTGGGGGTATAGCTCAGCTGGGAGAGCGCTTGCATGGCATGCAAGAGGTCCGCGGTTCGATCCCGCGTACCTCCACCAAACGATAAGTCCCTATCGTCTAGAGGCCTAGGACATCACCCTTTCACGGTGAGTACCGGGGTTCGAATCCCCGTGGGGACGCCAGCAAAAACGACACGCCATGCCTTGAAATCCGAGGCATGGCGTTGTTGCGTCTGGAAGAACATGTCGGGATGGCGCAGGAGCTGTCCAACTCGCACTTGCTCTCCCGGAGCAATCCAGCGCCGTGTCGCCAGCGCCGAATATTGCACATAACTTGGCACACTGCCTTGTTGCGGGAACTCCGCTGGCAACGCAGACCACCCTGCAGCCTCGCGAATTGGGGCATCCGGCGCTCGGGTTGGCGAACAATTCCTTCATCAGCGCGGTCTCGCGTTCGGTGACGATGGCCAGGAATTCGTCGGCGCCTTTCATATGGCTGAAGGCATCGAATCCCCTTTGCAGGAAGGAATGCAGGTCGCCGAGTCCGGCCAGGTGCGCGGGGCCGTTCATCAACCTGAGCGAGAAATGGATCAGCGGCATGCGCGTCAGGCGATCCAGCGTTTTGCCGATCTTGTCGATCAGGGCGATCTGCAATTCGCGGTCCTTCCTTCGTCCGCAAGCGCGATAGGCGGCGACATAGGCGGGCCAGTCGATGGTCCCGCACCTTCCTGTCTTGCGCAGGGCCAGCACCATCGCGGTGTCCAGCGATTCGGAGAGCGTGTCCATTTTTACCGCTTCGAGCAGCGTCATCAGCGCCTTCGCCGGCAGCACGTGGGCCATGATCGGGACGACGCGCGCCAGTTCCTCGTCGCGGCTGCGGAAATCCTTGGGGCCGTACAGGTCGCTGAGGAAGAATTCGGCCGCCGGCTGGTGGCGCGGACTGGCCAGCAGGTCGGCATAGCTGCCGGCGAGGCGCGCCGCCTGCCATTCCTTGAGTCGCGGGTAATCGTCAGGCTCGGGATCGCCGGCCCGGGCGGCGCGCAACTCCCTCGCTGCGGCGATGCAGTTGGCCAGTTCGCGGCCGATGCTGTCCTTGTCCGGATCGTCGTCCATGCCGGCAATTATCCGTCCGCGCGGTGACTCTCCGTTAGAGTAGCCTGCCTAATCGCGGGAGGTCCCGGCGCATAGACTGCCCAAACAACGGTGCCCATCCAGGAGGAGCCTTGGAATGAACGCAACAGATCCGGCAGCACAATCGACGGCAGGTACGAGCGCGTTCAGGCGCGGATTCGACGCCATGCATGCCGCGACGCGGCGCAACCCGGCCGTCGATCGCGCCCGGCGCCAGGCGCGACTCGATGCGCTGTTCGCGCTGGTGCACGACAATGCCGAACGCTTCGTCACGGCGATCTCGGCCGATTTCGGCCATCGCTCGGCGCATGAAACGCGCCTGCTGGAACTCTTCCCCAGCCTCGAAGCGATACGCCACACGCGCGCGCATTTCGGCGCATGGATGAAGCCGCAACGCAAGTCACCCTCACTCTGGTTCCGCCCCGGGCGCGCCCGCATCATCAACCAGCCGCTGGGCGTGGTGGGCATCATCGTGCCCTGGAACTACCCGCTGTTCCTGTCGATTTCGCCGCTGGCGGCGGCGCTGGCGGCAGGCAACCGGGTCATGATCAAGATGTCGGAATTCACCCCGCGCACCGGCGAACTGCTGGCCGAACTGGCCGCCAGGTACTTCAGCGCGGACGATGTTTCGGTCGTGCTGGGCGATGCGGCGGTCGGCGCCGATTTCGCGCGCCTGCCTTTCGACCATCTGCTATTTACCGGATCGACCCGGGTCGGCCACGACATCATGCGCATGGCGGCGGACAACCTGACGCCGGTCACGCTGGAACTCGGCGGCAAGTCGCCGGCGATTGTCGGCCCCGACTATCCGCTGGCCAAGGCGGCCGAGCGCATCATGGTCGGCAAGCTGCTGAATGCGGGGCAGACCTGCATCGCGCCCGACTACGTCCTGGTGCCTGCCAGCCGCGAACAGGCCTTCGTCGAGGCGGCGCGCGCCGTGGTGGCGAAGTGCTACCCGGCCATGGCGACCACGGCGGACTACACCGCGATCGTCAATGACCGGCACTACCAGCGGCTGCAGGGCTATGTGAGCGACGCGCAGGCGCGCGGCGCCAGGATCGAGCCGCTGTCGACGGCGGCGGCGGATGGCGTGCGGCGCAAGTTGCCGCCGCTGGCGCTGCTCAACGTCAATGATGACATGCGCGTGATGCAGGACGAGATCTTCGGCCCGCTGCTGCCGGTGCTGCCCTACACCGATCTCGATGCCGCGATCGCCTATGTCAATCAGCATCCGCGCCCGCTGGCGCTGTACTGCTTCGAGAACGACGCCGGGCGCCGCGATCGCGTGCTGAACGAAACCGCGGCCGGCGGCGTCACGGTCAATGACACCATCCTGCACATCGCGCAGGAAGACCTCCCCTTCGGCGGCGTCGGTCCCAGCGGCATGGGCCATTACCACGGCATCGAGGGCTTCAAGACCTTCTCCAAGCAGAAGGGCGTGTTCTACCAGTCGTCGCTCAACGCCATGTCGCTGTTCAACCCGCCCTACGGGGCGCTGTTCGAGCGTCTGACGAAATTCCTGATTCGCTGACGGCCATGTTCACCCGAAGGCAATTCATCAAGACCGGTATCGCCGGCGGCCTGTTGCTGGCGGTTGCCGCTGCAATGCACAAGCCTCTGGACCGCTTGGGCAAGCAGATATTGGTGGCGGGCAATCCGCTTGATCCGTCATTGCGTACGGTGGTGCAGGCCATCGCGCCGGTGATTCTGCAGGGCGCCTTCCCGGCGGCCGGACCGGCCCGTGCCGCGGCGCTGGAGCGCATCGGCACGGGGGTGGCGCTTGCCGTCGGCGCGCTCAGTGCGGCAGCGCAGAAGGAAGTGGCGGAACTGTTTGCTTTACTGGCTTTCGCCCCTACGCGCATTGCCATCGCCGGCGTCAACGCGACCTGGGACCAGGCCAGCGTGGCGGACATCGAGGCCTTCCTGCGGCGCTGGCAGCACAGCCCCGTCGACCTGTTGAAAAGCGGCTACCAGGCCCTGCATGATCTGGTGTTCGGCGCATGGTATGCCGATGCGCAGACCTGGGCCGCGATTGGCTATCCCGGGCCGCCATCGCTGGTGAAGTCATGATTACGGATCCCTACAAGGAAGGCATTGCCGGTGGCTGGAAAGTCGTTGATGCGGCTACGCTGGAGAAGGACCGCGAGGACGAGGCCGATGTGGTCATCGTCGGCAGCGGCGCCGGCGGCGGCGTCAGTGCCGAGATTCTGGCCAAGTCCGGCCTGCGCGTGATCGTCATCGAAGAAGGCCCCCTGCGTTCGACGGCGGATTTCCGCATGCGCGAGGCGGATGCCTACCCGGCCCTGTATCAGGAGTCGGCGGCGCGCAAGACGGCAGACAAGGGCATCAACATTCTGCAGGGGCGCTGCGTCGGCGGCTCGACCACGGTCAACTGGACCAGCAGCTTTCGCACGCCGCCGGCCACGCTGGAGTTCTGGC
>CAZYTN010000095.1:0-8542 GCA_964650115.1 uncultured Sulfuritalea sp. | reverse complement strand
GCCGCAGGTCGATGTGGCGCGGCGCGACGCCGCTGTCGACATAGGTCGGGCAGGTCGACAGGGCCAGCGTCGGCTGCGCGATGTAGTTGTCCGGCGCGGCGAGTATCTTGGCGCGGAAGGCGGAGATTTCCTCGCGGCTCGAGGTCGGCCCCACCAGCATGCCGTAGCCGCCCGAGCCGTGCACTTCCTTGACCACCAGTTCGGCCAGGTGTTCGAGCACGTATTGCAGGTCCTTGGGCTTGGCCAGCTCCCAGGTCGGCACGTTGGACAGGATCGGTTCCTCGCCGCAGTAGAAGCGGATCATCTCCGGGACGTGGATGTACATCGCCTTGTCGTCGGCAATGCCGGTGCCGATGGCATTGGCCAGCGTCACCCGGCCGGCGCGGTAGGCGTTGAACAGGCCGGGTACGCCGAGCACCGAATCCTTGCGGAAGGCCCGCGGGTCGAGGTAGTCGTCGTCGATGCGGCGGTAGATCACGTCCACCCGCTGCGGGCCCTGGGTGGTACGCATGAACACCGCGTCGTCGCGCACGAACAGGTCGTTGCCCTCGACCAGTTCGATGCCCATCTGCTGGGCGAGGAAGGCATGCTCGAAGTAGGCGCTGTTGAACTGGCCCGGCGTCAGCAGCACGACGTTGGGATTGTGAATGCCGGCGGGCGCCACCGAGCGCAGGTTTTCCAGCAGCAGGTCGGGGTAGTGCTCGACCGGGGCGATGGCCATGCGGGCGAAAAGCTCGGGGAACAGCCGCATCATCATCTTGCGGTCTTCGAGCATGTAGGACACGCCCGAGGGCGTGCGCAGATTGTCTTCGAGGACGTAGTACTCGCCGCATTTGTCACCCTGGTCGGCGCGTACCAGGTCGACGCCGGCAATGTGCGCGTAAGTGCCGCCCGGCACCGTGACGCCGGCCATCTCGGCGCGGTACTGCGAGTTGCCCAGCACCTGTTGCGCCGGGATGCGCCCGGCCTTGAGGATTTCCTGGTCGTGATAGATGTCGCTGAGGAAGGCATTGAGCGCCTTGACGCGCTGGCGCAGGCCGGCCTCGATGCGCTGCCACTCGGCGGCGGGGATGATGCGCGGAATCACGTCGAAGGGGATCAGGCGTTCCTTGCCGGCCTCCTCGCCATACACGGCGAAGGTGATGCCGACGCGATGAAAGGCGAGATCGGCCTCCTCGCGCTTGCGCGCGATGAATTCAGGTGTCGTCGAATCCAGCCAGGTGGCGAAGCCCTGGTAACTGGGCCGCACCTGCCCGGAGGGATCGAGCATTTCGTCGTAGGCGGGCTTCATGGTGGCGCAGACGCCGGAAAGAGGTTGTCCTGTCTCCAGCAGAAACCGTGCCCGCGAAAATGGGACCCGGAATCATGGGGATGGCGGATATCGTGGCATCGTTGCGCACCATGACAGGGCGCGATGCTGCAGGGTGGTGCGTGCGCTGCGGACACGGAACAGGCTGTTCCGTGCGGCGCAATGGGCGGCTGTTATTTTCTCTCGATCAGCTCGATCTTGTAGCCGTCCGGATCCTCGACGAAGGCGATCACGGTGGTGCCGCCCTTCATCGGGCCGGCCTCGCGGGTGACCTTGCCGCCGCGCGACTTGATTTCGGCGCAGGCGGCATGGGCGTCGTCCACCGCCAGCGCGATGTGGCCGTAGCCGGTGCCGATTTCATAATGATCGACGCCCCAGTTGTGGGTCAGCTCGATCACGGTGCCGTCCTCTTCTTCCTGGAAGCCGACGAAGGCCAGGGTAAACTTGCCTTCCGCGTAGTCGTTGCGGCGCAGCAGGCGCATGCCGAGCACTTCGGTATAGAAGGCCAGCGATTTGTCGAGGTCGCCGACGCGGAGCATGGTGTGCAGAATTCGCATGGTGGTTCCTTCAAAGAATGGGCAGGGATGTGGCGCGCTGCTTGAGTTCGCTGCGCGCAGCTTTCCAGTCCGGGTAGAGCGAGTCGACCACGGTCCAGAAACGCTTGCTGTGATTCAGCTCGATCAGGTGGGCCGCTTCGTGGGCCACGACGTAATCGCCCAAGTGCGGCGGCAGGTGGATCAGGCGCCAATTGATGCGGATGCCGCTCTCTTCGCTGCAACTGCCCCAGCGCGTGTGGGCGGAAGACAGGCTGAGCTTCGGTGCGGCGAGCTCGAGCTGCGTCGTGAAATGCTCGAGGCGCCCGGTGAAATGGGTGAGCGCCCGCTTTTGCAGGGCGCGCACGGCCAAAGGCCCGAGGTCGGCTTCCGGGCGCGCCTCGAGGACCAGGGTATTGGCGACCCAGCGCACCCGGTTGGCGCCGGGCAGGACGCGCACCTCGGCCTCGCCTCCGAGTAGCGGCAGACGCGTGCCATCCCTGATCGTGAGGTGACGTGGCCGAGTGGCGTGCGCGAGTTCGCCTAGCTTCCTCAGAACCCAGTCGCCATGGCCCTGCACAAAAGCCTCGATCTCGCCCAGGCCGATGCGGCGCGGCGCGCTGATGCGCAGGCCGCGTTCGTCGATGGTCATCGAGAGCCGCCTGGCACCGCTTTTCAGGCGGTAGTCGATGATGCGCCCGCCGACCAGCAGGTGGCGGGTCTTCGCCTCGGCGGGCGGGGAGGGTAGCCGGAACAGCTTGAGCTGCTCGAGAATCATCACGTCGCTCGGGGTGTCGGGTGAGCCGCCGGATTGGCCACCGGCGTGCCGAAGAGATCGACTTCCCGGTCTTCGCGCGGCAGGGCAGCCATGCCGCGCGCGATCGCTTGTTCGATGACGGTCATGGGTTGTTCGATCAGGCGCCAGTTGCAGCGCAGCGCATCGCTGCCCTGGGCCTCGACCCAATGCCCGCGTGTGGCGAAGGACAGCGCCAGGCGCGGCGCGCGCCGTACCGCCAAGGCCGACTTCTGTTCGATGACTTGCCGCAATATCCGCTTGGCTTCCTCCCGCAACCAGGCTTCGGCACGATCCTGGATCTGGCGCGACGTGGCTTGCGGCGGCAGCGGCAAATCCAGCGTGTCACCTTCGTACACGGCTTCCTTGTGCGCGGTGCCGAGTACCAGGCGCAGGCTGCCGCCCAGATAAGTCAGCGCGGCGCCATCGTGCCAGCGGCCGACGGGGTTTGCTGCGCTGCCCTCGAACCTGAGCGCGATTTGCGGATTGCGGTGACTGGGGCTCATGCGGCGGCTCGATAAAAATGCGGGCTGATCTTCGCCATCTCGGCCTCGATCCAGCTTTCCGCCCGCGCCAGGACTTCGCTGGCCGTGAGCCCGGCTGGATCGATCGCCGGGCCGACGCTGACGGTGACGGTGCCGCATTTCTTGAACAGGGCGTTGCGGCCCCAGAATTCGCCCGAGTTGAGCGCCACGGGAATCACCGGCGTGCCGGTCTCGACCGCGAGCAGGGCGCCGCCGCCCTTGTAGCGGTTCTTCGATCCGGGCTGGGAGCGGGTGCCCTCCGGGAAAATAATCACGGTATAGCCGTTGTCGAGGCGGTCGCGGCCCTGGTCCACCAGTCGCTTCAGCGCGGACTTGCTGGCGCTGCGATCCGTCTCGATCATCGGGATCGAGGCCAGTGCCCAGCCGAAGAAGGGCAGGTACTTGATCTCCTTGCGCCAGACGAAGACGGTGTCCTTGAACACCTCCTGCAGCATGAAGGTTTCCCAGGCCGACTGATGCTTGCAGAGTACGACCACCGGGCCCGCTGGAAGGTTCTCGGCGCCGACCAGGCGGTAGGGAATGCCCAGCACGTGCTTGATCAGCCAGATCGTGAAATTCACCCAGGGCACCACCGACCGGCGCCGCATGTGGTGCGGCAGCGGCCGGCAGAGGATGACGCCCAGCGTGTAGGGCGGCGTCACCACCAGCAGGATCAGCAGGAACAACAGGGAGCGCAGTACGGCCATTACCTGGCAATGTGCGTGGCGGCTGCAGCGAGGTCCGGAAACACCAGGGTGTCTGGCGGCAGCGCGGGGTCATCCACGGTCCTGCGGCCCTTGCCGGTCAGCACCAGCATCGGCTGCGCGCCGGCGGCAGCGGCGGCCTTCAGGTCGCGCAGGGAATCGCCGATGGCCGGCACGCCGGCGAGATCGGCATTGAAGCGGGCGGCGATCTCGCGCAGCATGCCGGGCTTGGGCTTGCGGCAGTCGCAGTTGTCGTCGTTGGTGTGCGGGCAGAAAAATATGGCATCGATGCGCCCGCCGACTTGCGCCAGAGCCTTCAGCATCTTGTCGTGAATGGCGATCAGCGTATCGGTTTCGAACAGGCCGCGGCCGATGCCCGACTGGTTGCTCGCCACCACCACGCGATAGCCGGCCTGGTTCAGCCGGGCGATGGCGGCCAGGCTGCCGGGGATCGGCTTCCACTCCTCCGGCGACTTGATGTATTGGTCGGAGTCATGGTTGATGACGCCGTCGCGGTCGAGGATGACGAGCTTCATGGGCCGATTGTCGCCGTGCCGCCAGCGCCGACTTTGCCGAACACCGCCGCAAAAGTCCCGTTTATCGCCATCGTTCAGGCAGACAGGCGCGACAGGTCGGCGATGCGGTTCATCGCCTGGTGCAGCGTGGCGAGCAGGCCGAGACGGTTGGCGCGCAGCCGGGTATCCTCGGCATTCACCATCACGGCGTCGAAAAAGGCATCGACCGGTACTCGCAAGGCGGCCAGCGATTGCAGCGAAGCCGTGTAATCGCCGCGCTCGAATGCGGTGTCGGCCTGTGCCTTCACCGTGTCGAGCGCCTTGTTCAGCGCGACTTCGGCAGGCTCCTTGAGTAGCGCGGCATCGACCGTGGGCATCACCGCGCAGTCCACTTTCTTGAGGATGTTGCCGACGCGCTTGTTGGCGGCGGCGAGGCTGGCGGCCTCCGGCAGCGCGGCGAAGGCGCGGACGGCGGCCAGGCGCTTGGGGATGTCGCCGAGCCGTTGCGGGCGCAAGCTAACCACCGCATCGACTTCCAGCGCCGAATAGCCCTGCTCGCGCAGGCTGCCGGCGAGGCGTTCGTAGATGAACTCGGCAAGCTGCTCGACTACCTTGGCGTCGACCTGCTTCGCCGCCTGGAACAGCCACATAAGGTCCAGCGGCAGGTCGCGCTCGATCAGCATGCGCACCATGCCCAGGGCGTGGCGGCGCAGCGCGAAGGGATCCTTGTCGCCGGTGGGCAGCTGACCGATGCCGAACATGTCGACCAGGGTCTGCAGCTTGTCCGCCAGCGCGACGCACAAGCCCACATTGCCGCGCGGCAGCGCGTCGCCGGCGAAGCGCGGCTTGTAGTGGTCCTCGATGGCGTCGGCGATCGCGGCCGGCTCGCCGTCGTGCAGCGCATAGTAGCGGCCCATGATGCCCTGCAGTTCGGGGAATTCGCCGACCATGTCGGTCAGCAGGTCGGCCTTGGCCAGCACGGCGGCGCGGTCGGCCTGGTTGGCCAACGTCTCGCCGCCCAGTTGCTGGCCGATGGCGCGCGCCAATGCGGCGACGCGTTCGACGCGCTCGCCTTGGGTGCCGAGCCTGTTGTGATAGACCACCTTGGCCAGACCGGGAATGCGGTCCATCAGCGACTTCTTGCGGTCCTGGTCGAAGAAGAACTTGGCGTCGGCCAGGCGCGGGCGCACCACGCGCTCGTTGCCGCCGATCACGGCCGAGGGGTCGGCGGGCCGGATGTTGCTGACGACGAGGAACTTGTTGGTCAGCCGGCCGTCCTTGAGCAGCGGGAAGTACTTCTGGTTGGCCTTCATGGTCAGAATCAGGCATTCCTGCGGTACGTCGAGGAATTCCTGCTCGAACTGACAGCTCAGCACGTTCGGCCGTTCCACCAGCCCCGCCACCTCGTCGAGCAGGGCCTCGTCCTCGATCGGCTGCAGGCCTTCCTTGGCGGCGGCGGCTTTCAACTGCTTCTCAATCTCGGCGCGGCGCGCGGCGAAGCCGGCGATCACGGTGCCTTCGCTTTCCATCTGCGGCGCGTAGGAATCGGCATCCCTGATCGCAATGATCGGATTTACGGCCTCGAAGCGGTGGCCCTGGGTTTCGCGGCCGGCGCTGAGTCCCAATATCGTGATCGGCACGACATCGCTGCCATGCAGGGCAACGAGCCTGTGCGCCGGGCGCACGAAATTCACGCTGGTCCAGCCATCGGCCAATTGGTAGGTCATCACCTTTGGGATTGGCAGCGTTGAGAGAGCTTCCTCGATTGCAGCCTCAAGTCCAACTTGCAGCGATGTGCCCTTGGCCATGGAACGTGAATAAACTGCATCCACTTTTCCATCGCTTTGTATAAACAAACGATCCGAGCCTTCGACGGCATCTGGCCACAGGTCGGCCAGCGTTTCGCGTCCTATCCTTGCAAGACGCTTTCGCAGTGCATCAGTCGGTTTGTTGTCCGCGCCGATCGCTACGCTAACGGGCATAAGCTTTTCAACAACCTCCCGATTGGGAGCCGTTGCTTCGATATTCGTAATGTGCGCGGCGAGCCGTCGCGGCGAGGCGTAGCCGGTTACGGAACTCGTGTTTGTAGCAAGTTCTTGGTTTTGCAGCGACTTCAGCAGCGAGCCGGCGAACACATCGCCAAGCTTCTTGAGCGCCTTGGGCGGCAGTTCCTCGACAAAGAGTTCGACCAGGAGATTCCTCGTGCTCATCATGCGGCCTTCTTGGCGAGGTTCGCCATGACTTCGTCGGCCCATGCTCTGGGCGCCATCGGGAAGCCCAGCCGCGCACGGCTTTCGAGGTAGCTCTGCGCCACGCTGCGCGCCAGGTTGCGGATGCGGCCGATGTAGGCGGCGCGCTCGGTGACCGAGATGGCGCCGCGCGCGTCGAGCAGGTTGAAGGTGTGCGCCGCCTTCAGCACTTGTTCGTAGGCCGGCAGCGCAAGCTGCTGCTCCATCAGGTGTTTGGCGTTGCTTTCGTGCGCGCCGAAGGCGGTGAGCAGGAAGTCGACGTTGCTGTGTTCGAAATTGTAGGCGCTTTGCTCCACCTCGTTCTGGTGGAAGACGTCGCCGTATTTCAGGCCCGGCGCATAGACCAGGTCGAAGACGTTCTCGACGCCCTGCAGGTACATCGCCAGGCGCTCGAGGCCGTAGGTGATCTCGCCGGTGATCGGCTTGCAGTCGATGCCGCCGACCTGCTGGAAGTAGGTGAACTGGGTGACTTCCATGCCGTTGAGCCAGACTTCCCAGCCCAGGCCCCAGGCGCCCAGCGTCGGGTTTTCCCAGTCGTCCTCGACGAAGCGCACGTCGTTCTGCTTCAGGTCGAAGCCCAGCGCCTCGAGCGAGCCGAGATAGAGTTCGAGGATGTTCGCCGGCGCGGGTTTGAGCACCACCTGGTACTGGTAGTAGTGCTGCATGCGATTGGGGTTCTCGCCGTAGCGGCCGTCCTTGGGGCGGCGCGATGGTTGTACGTAGCCCGCCTTCCACGGCTCGGGGCCGAGGGCGCGGAGGAAGGTGGCGGTGTGGCTGGTGCCGGCGCCGACTTCCATGTCGTAGGGCTGCAGCAGCGCGCAGCCCTGCTGGTTCCAGAATTCCTGCAGGCGCAGGATGATTTCCTGAAACGTCGGCTTGCCGGCTTTCAGTGAAGACTCATCCCCGCTGGCGGGCGTGACGTCGGAACTAAACGTCGGTTTTTGGTTCATCGGGAAACCCCGTCTATTCGCAAGAGCGGCGATTTTACAGGGTTGCGCCAGTGAACTGACGTTCACGAACGATGGTACCGGCGTCTGGAAGCAGGTGCCGTACGGGATCGACGGTAGTCATTCGGCCAAGCGAAACAATCACGATGTCCCGGGCGGCTATCAGGATCGGGATTTCAACTTTTCGCTGCCGGGAACTTCGGCGAGATTTTCGTGCGCCCCCGCCAGCGCCGCTTCGAGCATGTCGATGAAGGCCCGCGTTTTCGCCGGCATCAGACGGCGCCCCGGGAACACGACCCAGGCTGTGTGCGAGGGCATGCACCAGTCGGGCAATACGCGGCGCAATTCGCCGCGACGCACACTGGGTGCGGCAAAGTAATCGGGCACGGCGGCAATGCCGGCGCCGGCGCGCGCCAGGCTGCTCAACAAGTCCGGCGCATTGGCCACCGCCCGGGCCGGCGGCGCGCCCTCCCAGGTCCGGTCACTGGACATCAAGGTCCAGGCTACGGCATCGCCATTGCGGCCCAGCAGCCTCAAGCTGTCATGCGAGTTGAGTTCATCCGGCGACGCCGGATCGCCGCGCTCGGCCAGGTAGGCCGGGGCGGCATAGAGGCCGCTCGGAAATACCGCGATGCGGCGCGCGGCAAGCAGCGTGTCATCTGGCAGATCGCCCATGCGCACCGCGAGATCGAAATTCTCGCCCAGCAGATCGACGCGCCGCGGCGAGAGATCCAGTTCCAGCGATACTGCCGGGTGCAGCGCGATAAACGCCGCCAGCATGTCGGTCAGCAGCTGGGTGGCGAAATCGTTGGGCATCGAGACTCGCAGGCGGCCGCTGGGACGCGCCTGCCGGTGCTCGCTCAGGGCCTTGACGGCATCGACCTCTGCAGCGACCTGGCGCGCGTGTTCGAGAAGTTGCAGGCCGAACTCGGTGAGCGTGAGGCGCCGCGTGGTGCGCAACATCAGGC
>CAZYTN010000094.1:0-8560 GCA_964650115.1 uncultured Sulfuritalea sp. | reverse complement strand
ATGTGAGGATAGCGAGCACCGCCCAAGCCCCGATCCGGCACGCGCAGTAGATTTACTCACCAGCGTTCAAGGGGCCGGGACGCGTTGCAGCAGGGTGATCAGCGACGCCAGTTTGTCGCGCAGTTCGCGGCGGTCGACAATCATGTCGATGGCGCCTTTCTCAAGCAGGAATTCCGCCCGCTGGAAGCCCTCCGGCAGAGTCTCGCGCACCGTCTGCTCGATCACCCGCGGCCCGGCGAAGCCGATCAGGGCGCCCGGCTCGGCGATCACCACGTCGCCGACAAAGGCGAACGAGGCTGATACACCGCCCATGGTCGGATCCGTCAGCAGGGTGATGAAGGGCAGCTGGTGATGCGCCAGCTGCGTCACGGCAGCCGTGGTTTTCGCCATTTGCATCAGCGAGAACAGGCCTTCTTGCATGCGTGCGCCGCCTGAAGCCGTGATGCAGATGAAGGGCGACTGCAACTCGATTGCCGCCTTGACGCCGCGCACGAAGCGCTCGCCCACCACCGCCCCCATCGAGCCACCAAGAAACTCGAATTCGAAGCAGGCCACGACCACCGGCACGGTCTTGATCGCGCCCTGCATCACCACAATGGCATCGGCCTCGCCGGTATCCTCGTTGGCGGCGACAAGTCGATCGACATAGCGCTTGCTGTCCTTGAACTTCAGTGGATCCATCGGAATGACTTCGCTGCCGATCTCGAAGCGGCCTTCCGCATCCAGCAGGGCATCGAGGCGTACGCGGGCCCGCAGCCGCAGATGGTGGCTGCACTTGGGACAGACGTTCTGGTTGCTTTCCAGATCGGTGCTGTAGAGCACCGCCTCGCAAGCCGGGCACTTGGCCCAGAGTCCCTCGGGAATCGACTTGCGCGTGCCTTCCGAGCGCTTGATCTTCGGCGGCAGCAGCTTCTGTAACCAACTCATGGTTTTTCTCCGTCCATCGCTGTGCGGACTCCACTGAGGAATGCGGTAACCCGCTGCGGCGCTGCATTCGCGTCACCGCTCTCGATTTCCTCGATGATGCGGCTGCCGATCACCACCGCATCGGCAACCGCAGCAATGCGCGCGGCGGTGGCGCCGTCGCGAATGCCGAAGCCGACGCCGACCGGCATGCCGACCTTCTCGCGGATCAGCGGAATGCGCCGCGCCACTTCGTCCAGATCGAGATTGCCGGAACCGGTCACGCCCTTCAACGAAACGTAGTAGATGTAGCCGCTGCCGATTTGCGCCACCTCGTCGTAACGCCGCTCGGTGGACGTCGGCGCCAGCAGGAATATCGGATCGATGTTCGCCTGTTTCATCGCGGCAGCAAAACTGGCGCATTCCTCCGGCGGATAGTCGACCACCAGCACGCCATCGACGCCAGCCGCCTGCGCATCACGGGCAAAGGCTTCGACGCCGTAGGCTTCGACCGGATTGGCGTAGCCCATCAGCACCACCGGCGTCGTCGCATTCTCCTTGCGGAACTCACTCACCAGCGCCAGCACGCGACGCAAGCTCATGCCATGGGCCAGCGCGCGTTCGGATGCACGCTGGATGGTCGGGCCGTCGGCCATCGGATCGGAAAACGGCACGCCCAGTTCGATGATGTCGGCGCCGCCGGCGACCAGCGCGCGCATCAGCGGCAAGGTCTGGTCCGGATGCGGATCGCCGGCGGTAATGAAAGGGATCAGGGCCTTGCGGCCTTGCGCGGCAAGAACTGCGAATGTGGTCGGAATGCGCGACATGGATATGAATGCGTCAGAACTGGATGCCGGATGCTTCGGCGACGGTGTGCATGTCCTTGTCGCCGCGGCCGGAAAGGTTGACCAGCAGCACCTTGTCCGCCGGCAGCGTCGGCGCGAGTTTTGCCGCGTAGGCCAGCGCGTGACTGGATTCGAGCGCCGGGATGATGCCTTCGAAATGGCACAGGTCATGGAAGGCCTGCAGGGCCTCGGCATCGGTGATGGTGGCATACTCCGCGCGCCCGGAATCCTTGAGCCAGGCATGTTCCGGGCCGACGCCGGGGTAATCGAGACCGGCTGAAATCGAGTGAGTCTCGATCACCTGCCCGTTCTCGTCTTGCAGCAGGTAGGTACGGTTGCCATGCAGCACACCGGAATGGCCGGCGGTCAGCGACGCGGCATGCATGCCCGACGCGAGCCCGTGACCGGCGGCTTCGACACCGATCAGCTTGACGCCGGCGAGCGGAATGTAGGGGTAGAAAATGCCCATTGCATTGGAGCCGCCGCCGACGCAGGCGATCACGGCGTCCGGCTGGCGGCCGGCAAGTTCCGGCATCTGCGTCTTGCATTCCTCGCCGATCACGGCCTGGAAGTCGCGCACCATCATCGGATAGGGATGCGGACCGGCCACCGTGCCGATGATGTAGAAGGTGTTGCCGATGTTGGTGACCCAATCGCGCATGGCCTCGTTCAGCGCATCCTTGAGCGTCTTCGAGCCTGACTCGACCGGCACCACCGTCGCCCCCAGCAGTTTCATGCGATAGACGTTGGCAGCCTGGCGCTTGATATCCTCGGAACCCATGTAGACCACGCATTCCATGCCGTAGCGGGCGGCGACGGTGGCGGTGGCCACGCCGTGCTGGCCGGCGCCGGTCTCGGCGATCACGCGCGGCTTGCCCATGCGACGCGCCAGCAGGGCCTGACCGATGCAGTTGTTGATCTTGTGTGCGCCGGTGTGATTAAGATCCTCGCGCTTGAGATAGATCTGCGCCCCGCCGAGCAGACCTGACCAGCGCTTGGCGTGATATACCGGACTGGGCCGGCCGACGTAGTGCTTGAGGTCGTATTCGAATTCAGCGCGGAATGCGGGATCGGCCTGCGCCGCGGCATAGGCCTCGCGCAATTCGGTCAGGGCCGGCATCAGGGTCTCCGCGACGAAGATGCCGCCGTAGGGACCGAAGTGGCCGCCCGCGTCGGGCAAGTTATAGGGAAGGTCCTGCATCTGCATCTCGCACTCCGGCAATGAATTCGGTGATCTTTTGCACATCCTTGATGCCACGGGCAGCCTCGACGCCGCTGCTGACATCCACCGCCCAGGGCCGCACGGCACGCACCGCCCCGGCTACGTTGGCCGGATGCAAGCCCCCCGAGAGGATTACCGGCAGCGGCAAGGCTCGCGGAATCAGGGACCAGTCGAAGGTTTGACCGCCACCGCCGTAGCCTTCGACATGGGCATCCAGCAACAAGCCGCATATCCCGGGAGCGTCTGCGAAAGCGGACGCGTATTCTAACAAATCGAAGCCCGCCTTCACCCGCGCCGCCTTGATCCAGGGCTTGCCGAAACTTGTACAGTAAGCCGCATCTTCGTCGCCGTGAAACTGCAGCAGGTCCAGCGATGCCTGCGCCAGGACGGCACGTACGGTCGCGGCCGGCTCATTGACGAAGAGGCCGACCCGGGTGACGAAGGCCGGCACGCGTGCCAGCAGTTGCGCCGCCCGCTGCGGCGCGACGTAGCGCGGGCTGGGCGGGTAAAAAACGAAACCCAGCGCATCGGCACCAGCCGCGACGGCTGCGGCCAGGTCTTCCTCGCGGGTAATGCCGCAGATCTTGATTCGGGTACGGGTCATGGGGCCCTGATTTAGCGTGAAAGAACTCATTCGGAGCGGCGGGTGATAGTCGAGCGAAGCGAGCTGACCAGAAGCCTCCCCGCGAGGGGAGGATGGGAGGGGCGGGCCTTCAATTCGCCTTTAGTTACGGCCGCTGCGCTTAACGCTGATGATGCCAGCGTTAGCCTCCACTGAAACTCCGTTTTCGCGTGTTTCATGATCGGCGGGTAATTCTCACTGTCATGTGCGTCAGGGAAGCAACAGCGCCGTCTCGCCAGCGCCGACTTTCAATTGCCAGACCGGATCATAATCGACGCCGGCAAAATACAGCCCGCAGGCTTCGAAAGTTGGTGCGGCACGGACACGATCCCGGCCCGCCAGGAGTTCGCCTGCCCATGCCGGCGAATGGGCGCCCTTGCCCACGTACACCAGCGTACCGACGAGATTGCGCACCATGTGATGCAGAAACGCGCTGGCCTCGAAATCGAACACCAGCATGTCGCCGTGGCGCACAAGGTCGGCACGGCGCAGGGTCTTGACCGGCGTCTTGGCCTGGCATTCGACGGAACGGAAAGCGGAGAAGTCATGTTCGCCCAGAAGCAGGCCTGCCGCCTCACGCATCAGATTCACATCCAGCGCACGATGGAACCAGCCGACACGACGTGCCATGAGGCCGGGGCGTTCCGCACGGTTAAGCAACATATAGCGATAGCGCCTGCCGCGTGCAGAAAAACGGGCATGGAATTCACTCGGCACCGGCTGCGCCCAGCGCACGGCAACGCTGGTCGGCAGATGTGCATTGACGCCACGCACCCAGGCCGTATCCGGGCGAACGGCTTCGGTATCGAAATGCACCACCTGCGCCAGCGCATGGACGCCGGCATCGGTGCGCCCGGCGCAGACCACCCGAATCGGCGCGTCGGCAACGACGGCAAGCGCAGCTTCCACGGCATCCTGCACCGCACCGCCACCCGCTTGCGACTGCCAGCCGCAGAAGCCTGAGCCGTCGTATTCGAGCCCGAGAGCGATTCTCATGTCAGCAGGGCGCCAAGGACCAGAGCACTGCTCAAAACGCCAAGGAGAAAGTCTGTCGCGCCAGGAACGAAAGAGGGGAGAACTAGGCTGCTGGTCATACTTGCCGATTCCTTGCTCTCACCATTCCGTGAAGCCTCGACCTCTTGCAGAGTCAGTGCCAGGCGCACGGCGATCCGATCACGCGAAAACCCCAAGAGCGCGAGTGGCGCCAACAGCGAGCGCATGCCGGCAACCAGTTTGGGAGGATCCAGCGCCTTTAACAGCACGGCCAGGGTGGCGAGTGCGATCAACAAACGCGCCATGTTATCGGCAGCCAGCAACAGCCCCTCCTGACTCGCCCCGGGAATGCCGGGCTGCGGAGTTCCCGGCGTCAACCAGCCGAACATCAGCAGCATGGTCAAGAGCAGCCAGCGACTGCGTCGCACGAGCAAACGCAGATCCGATGTCGCCGCAATCAGTGCCGCAAGAGTGAGCCCCGAACAAGCGAGATACAAAAATATCCCGTCACGGGAGGCGGCCGCCAGAAGCGCGGCAGCGCCCAGCAGAATCAGGCTTAAGGGATGAGGACGCCTCACCGGAACGACAGATCCCGGCGCCCAAGCGCCGGGAGAACCTGGTCTACCCGCCGAGACTGTCAAGTTTGGCGCGGGCCACTTTCTGTTGCGCCGGGCTTCCTTCGGCCAGTGCTTCCTGGAACAGTTCGCGGGCGCCATCCTTGTCACCCATTTCCGCATAGGCTGCGGCCAGTTCCAGTTTGGTGACCACCTCCGGGTTGTCCGGCACGTCGGTTGCAGCAGGCTCGGGCGCCGCGGTGGTCGAAACCGCCGGAGTGCCCAGTTCCAGGCTGATGCCGCCAAGATCAAGCGGCGCAGGCTCGGGCGCCGCAGCGGGAATTTCGATGGACATCTCGGGCAAGGGTGCAGGCGCAGCAGAATCGGGGGTCCCCAGATCAAAATCGAAATCGATGCCTCCCGAATCAGCTGCCGCGTTGGCAGGCGGCGCCACCGGCGCCTCGGCAGACTTCTCCGCTGCCGGTGGCGCGGATTCCTTCGCCGGCATGTCGAAGTCGATGTCGAGGGCAACATCTGCGCTCGCGGCCTCCGCCGGCGGGGTCGAATCCGCCGCCGGAGCCGCCGCGGGAGCCCCCAGATCGAGATCAAAATCCAGCCCTGCAACTTCAGCTTCGGATACCGGAGCGGGAGCGGTCGCCGCCTCGCTTCCCGCCGCAGCGGTGCCAATATCCAGGTCAAAGTCGAGACCGGCCGATTCGGTAGTGGGGGCAGCCTCCGCAGCAAGCTCCGGAGGCTGATCCATGACAACGGTGGCGGAACGAAGTATGGTCGTGGCGGTCGCAGCGACATCGCCAGGAGCCTGTGCCTGGGCCGCCGATGAGGCAGACGCGTAAAGGGAATTTTCGGGATCGAGAGCGGCGCCCATGACGACCGCCTTCTCCCAGTCCGCACCGTCACCGCCCGTCAGGGCATGAAGATCTTTTGCCACCGATTCAAACTGCGAGGTGCTCTTGCGCGCAGCGTAAATGGTAAGCAGCTTCATATGGATTGCCTGACGCTGCGGTTCCGCCTTGAGCGCCTCCAGCAGAATCTCTTCTGCCTGTGCGTCACGACCGAAGGCAAGGAAGGTGTCTGCTTCGACAACCGGATCGACGGTCTCGTGATGCGCCGCCATGCCCACACCGGTAGAGCTGAACTGGCTGGCTTCCTGCTCGCTCGGAGGAGGTGCGATGCTTGTCGTGCTGAACACCGAATGTGCGGAAAGATCAGTCTCCGCAATGGTCGAATTGGCTTCAACCGCGGCGGCGCGCTTCTTGCGGTAGGCCGAGATACCCAACCATCCGAACAGGAGGGCCAGCACGGCGGCGCCGCCAAATACCAGGGGCGCATTTTCCTCAAGGAAGTCCGGTTCGGGCGGAGGTGGCGGAGCAACCATCTTCTTTTTCACAGGCGGCTTGGCCGCATCGGCCGACTTGGCGGTTTCCGCGGGTTTGGCTGCATCGGCCGGCTTGGCTGCATCGGCGGCCTTGGTTGCGTCAGCCGGCTTCGGCGGCTCCGCCGGCTTGGCTGGCTCAGCAGGCTTGGCAGCGGGCGCCGGGGCCGGAACATCGGCCTTTTTGGCTTCTGCAGGAGCAGGTTTTGTCGCCTGCGCCTGCTTCTGCAGATCAGCGCCGGCCTGGCTCTTCATCTCGGCAAGCTTCTTCAGATCACCGAGATTCTTTTCCAGTTCGGCAATGCGACTGCCGGCTTCCTTGAGCGCCCTGTCGCGGGATACCAGATCCTCTTCAAGAGAAGCGATGCGCCCCTGCAAGGGCTTGCCCTTCGCGTCCCGCGCCGCTTCCGTGCGTGACACCTCCAGTTTGTCCTTGCCCGTCGCCAGTGGCGCCTTGTCTTCCACTTTGGGCGCGATCTTGCCGCTGACGGCTTGCTTGGCGCTCTGATCCCTGGCCGGCTCGGCAGCCGCCGCGGCAGCAGCCAGGCGCTGGCGATAAGCATTGAAATCGGCTGCCTGGGCGACAATCTCCTGACGCGCCTCACCGGCGGAAACCCGACTCGCCGTCTCGGCATCCGGAATCGAAAGAATCTTGCCGGCCTTGAGGCGATTCATGTTGTCGCCAATAAACGCGTCCTTGTTGCTGCGGAACAGCGCAACCAGCATCTGATCGAGGCTGACACCTTCCGGCTTTGTCTGGGCCGCAATCCTGCCCAGGGTATCGCCTGAAACCACAGTACGGGAACTTCCGGCAGCGGGTTCGGCAGGTTTTTCGCGCGGTTGCATTGCGGTTGGCGCAGGGCTTTCCAGCACTGGGCGGCTTTCTGCGGGGACGGCCTCAGCAGGCTTTTCCGCCGGCTTTGTCGTCGCCGGCTCTGTCCGCACCTCAGGCGCCGCAATCGGCGCCGGTGCCGCTTTCGACATCAGGCCGGGCGGATCGAGCAGAAAAGTGTACTCGCGAACCAGTCGCCCCGAAGCCCAACTCAATTCGACAAGCATGTCGATGAATGGCTCGTTCAAGGGACGATCACTGCTGATTTCGAGGTAACGACGACCGCCACGCTCCTTGACATCACGGGAAAAACGCAGGGTCGCCAAGCTCGGTGAGTAGTCGATTCCCGCCTGACGGAAGGCTTCGGCAGCAGCCACCTTGGCTACAAGAGAAGGCAACTCGTCGCGACTCGCGGTAACTTCGAGTTCGGCCTTGAGCGGCTGCCCCAAAACCGAGAGCACGGTAATCTTCCCTAGACCGGCAGCATGCGATGCCAGAGGCAGGACGGCGATAGCCGCCGCGATAACGGTGGCTTTGAGACGATTTCGCTTGGCAGTATTGGGCACTGTGACTCCCGGCGGACTTTTAATCATGTTATCAAAACAAAGTTTCAGTGGAGGCTAACGCCGGTTTCATTGGCGTTGTGCCGGAACTAAAACCTCCTGTTTCAGTGGAGGCTAAAACCTCCTGTTTCAGTGGAGGCTAAAACCTCCTGTTTCAGTGGAGGCAAAAACCTCCTGTTTCAGTGGAGGCCAATGCCGGATTTATCGGCATCAAGCGTAGCGGCCGAAACTAAAACAATTTACTCAGTAGAAGCTAAATCCAGCTTTATCCCCCGCCGAAGGCGGGAACCGTATCCCCTGCGAATTTCGGCGCTAAGCACAGCGACCGTAACTAAAATAACATCATGGTGTTAGCGATGCAAGCTCAACCTTACTATCACATTCAGGCCGCATCCGGCACGCGGCATCAATGCAACAGGATGCGCAGCATCCGCCGCAAGGGTTCTGCGGCGCCCCAAAGCAGTTGATCACCCACGGTAAAAGCCGACAAATATTCCGGCCCCATGCTGAGTTTGCGCAAACGACCCACGGGCACGCTCAAGGTCCCGGTCACGGCGGTCGGCGTCAGTTCCTTCAAGGTGATCTCGCGCTGGTTCGGCACCACCTTGACCCATTCATTGTGGGCCGCCAGTA
>CAZYTN010000093.1:0-8604 GCA_964650115.1 uncultured Sulfuritalea sp. | reverse complement strand
GCGACATCACGCTGGCGGTGGAGGAAAAGCTGGCCGCCTTCAAGGGCTGCGAGGCGGCACTGCTGTTCTCCAGCGGCTTCCAGGCCAATGCCACGGTGATCCCCGCTCTCGCAAGAGTCGGCGCTGGCGAGACGGCGATTTTCAGCGACGCGCTGAATCACGCCAGCATCGTCCATGGCTGCCGCGTCGCCCGATCGAAGACGCAGGTTTTCCGTCACAACGACCTCGGCCATCTCGACGATCTGCTGCGCCAACACGCCGGAAAACCCGGCCGCAAGCTGATCCTCACCGAATCCGTGTTCAGCATGGACGGCGACCGCGCAGATCTCCCCTCACTGGCACAACTGGCCGAACGCCACGGCGCGGCCCTGTATGTCGACGAAGCCCATGCCAGCGGCGTTCTCGGGCCCGGGGGACGCGGGCTTGCCGCCGAATGTGCCAAAAACGGTGGCGGCGTTGACATCGTCATGGGCACGCTGGGCAAGGCCTTCGGTGCCTTCGGCGCCTACGTCGCCGGGTCGCGGGCGCTGATCGACTGGCTGGTCAATCGCTGCCCCGGTTTCATCTACACCACGGCTCTGCCGCCCGCGGTGCTCGGCGCCGTCGATGCGGCGCTGGATCTGGTGCCGGGCATGGATGAGGAGCGGGCGCGCCTGGCGCAGAACGGGCAACGCCTGCGCGATGCGCTGGCGCTGCGCAACTACGACACGCTCGATTCCAGCACCCAGATCATTCCCGCCGTGATCGGCAGCGAAACCGACGCGCTGGCCGCGGCCCGACGCCTGGAAGACGCCGGAATCCTGGCGGTGGCCATCCGTCCGCCGACGGTAGCGGCCGGCACCAGCCGGCTGCGCTTCGCGCTCGGCAGCCACCTCGATGACGAGGCGATGGAGAGGCTGCTTGCAGCTTTGTCAGACCTTTGACGCGGAATACTCGGTACGAAACCCCGTCGTAAACGCGCGCAGCGCGCCGATTGGTAACCCCCCGCGAGGGGGGAAGGGGGGCGGGCGACCAATTGGCCTTTCGCGTATTTCAGACTCCGCGGCTGGTGCTCGGAGCCATGAGCGTCAAGTGTTCATCACCTTGATGCTGGGGAACTTGCTGGTGTGGTCCTTGGCCTTCTCCGCGATCTTGACCGCAATGCGCCGCGCGATGGTCTTGTAGATCAGGCTCGCCGGTCCCTGCGGATCGGCCTCGACGGTCGGCTTGCCGCCGTCCATCTGCATGCGGATCGCCATGTCGAGGGGCAGGGCGCCAAGCATTTCCACGCCGTAATCCGTGGCCATCTTCTCGCCGCCACCTGAGCCGAAAATGTGCTCGGCATGGCCGCAGTTCGAGCAGATGTGGATGCTCATGTTCTCGACGATGCCGAGGATGGGGATGCCGACCTTCTCGAACATCTTGAGGCCCTTGCGCGCGTCGAGCAGGGCGATGTCCTGCGGCGTGGTGACGATGATGGCGCCGGTCACCGGTACCTGCTGCGCCAGCGTCAACTGGATGTCGCCGGTGCCCGGCGGCATGTCGATCACCAGGTAGTCTACGTCGCGCCAGCGCGTCTCTGTCAGCAATTGCGTCAGCGCCTGGGTGACCATCGGGCCGCGCCAGACCATGGGCTGCTCGGGGTCGATGAGGAAGCCGATCGACATGGCCTGGATGCCGTGCGCGTCCATGGGTTCGAGGCCCTTGCCGTCGGTCGACTCGGGGCGGCCGCCGCCTATGCCCAGCATCTGCGGCAGCGAGGGGCCATAGATGTCGGCATCGAGCAGGCCCACCGTGGCGCCCTCGGCGGCCAGCGCCAGCGCCAGATTGACCGCGGTAGTCGACTTGCCGACGCCGCCCTTGCCGCTGGCCACCGCGATGATGTTCTTGACGCCGGGAATCAGCTTGACGCCCTTCTGCACCGCATGCGTCACCACTTTCGAAAAGACGTTGGCGCTGATGTTGCCGATGCCGGAAACCGTCTTCAGTTGCGCGATGACCGCGCTGCGCAGCCCCTCGATCTGGCTCTTCGCCGGGTAGCCGAGTTCGACGTCGAGCGAGACGTCGCTGCCGCTGATTTTGATGTTCTTGGCACTGCGCGTGCTGACGAGATCCTTGCCGGTGTTGGGATCGACGACTTCCTTGAGCGCTGTCTGGATGGTTTGTTCGGTGATGGACATGAAAGGCCTTTGCTGGTGACGAATAACGGGGAGGGAAAATCGGGTGGCGGATTATCGCCCGGAACCGACCCACCATACCCGAGTGAATTAGTCGGGATTATATATCAGGTATGGCTGATGTGCCAATCCATGGTGGGGAAACGTGGTGGGAATCGGCGCCGAAAACCGTTTCAAAGCCGGTTCGTTTGGCGACCGATAAAGAAATCGCCGTGCCGCCGGCGCCGACTTTCATATTCATGTTTCCGCCACTGCCGCGCCGGGATTTCGCCCGGGCGAAGGACGAGGCCGATCCCTACCGTACCTTGACCAGCGGAAACCCTTGCCCGGTGGGCGACACGATGGGATATTGCTTGTGCTTGAATATTCTTTCGGCAAGCTCCGGAACCTGATTGTCGACGTAGTCGGCCAATTCCAGGGTTTTTACGAAGCCGTCCCTGTCCGCGTCGGCAGCACCCTTGAGTCCTTCCACGATCACGTAGGTAAACAGTCCGTGCCCCTTGTATCCCTCCAGGGCCTCCTGGACCGAGGTGGCCGCGGACAATACGGTGGAGCCGACGGCACGCGACAGCACTTTCGTCGCCGTATCGTCGCTCATGCCCCGCGTCAGCATGGCCACCTGAATCGCATCCCCAAGTTGCCCGGCGCTGCAGGTGTCGAGTACGACGAGCTTCTTCGAGGCGGGAATATTCGAGATCAGCTCCTTCAGCGCATCCTGCGTCAGCGCATCCTGTTTCAATCGCGCCGTTGTCGTCGAGCCCACATTGGACGTGATCAGCAGATACTGGCCATCGTCGATCGTGCCGTGGCTGGCGACGTAGAACACGAACAGATCCTCGGGACCGACCTCGTGCCGCGCCTGCCTGAGAGCGGCGGCGATTGCGGTATTGGTGGTTTCAGCCGGCTTGAACAGGCGCTTGACGTGAATGGCGCTGAACAATCCCCTGCCTCTGGATTCGAGAGTGGCCGCAAACAATTCGCCGTCGGCGACCGGGTAATTGAGGGCGAGTCGCGGGTTTGCGAATTCCTTGATGCCGATCACGATCGCATGCAGCGCCGGCTGTCGCGTCGCAATGTTGGCCTGCACGTCGATCGTCGTATCGGCGCTTTGCATGCTGTTGTCGCTATTGAAAGCAATGGCGCGAATCGTGTTGTTGCCCGGCTCCAGACTAACGTCATAGCGCAGGACCTGACTGCCCTGGTCGGCATCGGCGACCCTCAGGTTGCGGGTTTTCTCGAAGACGACGGCAGCGCCGTTGCGGTACAGGCGCACGTCGCCGATACCTCCGCCCTGGTCCTCTACGCGCAAGGACACCGTGATCTTTCGGTTGGCGGTGGCACTGGGCGTCTCGATGATGGCTACGGCCGGCGGCGGCCTGATGTCTGCAACCTTTTTGTAGTCGCTCAAGGTGCCGCCGGATAGTGCCACCTTGACCAGGTCGGGCCGGAAGAATGCTTCGCGCAGTTGTGCGGTCGAGTAAGGCTTGCCGCCAACCGTGACGTAAAGATACTGGTCGCCTTTTTCCGAGGAGTTGTAGTAGCCGCTGGGCGTGGTGACCAGCCACTCGCCATCGTCAAAAGCAATCATGCTGCCGATTTCAACGCCGGTCTCCACGTCGAATAGCCGCGTCGAAGCGTTGAAAGCCAAGGCCGCAATCTTGCCGTTGGGTGAAAAAGATGCGTGAGACGTATTTATGCCCATCAGCATTGGCTCATCCGTCTGCCTCACATCTCTGATGACTTTCCCCGTGGCCGTTTCGTGCAATTGGTACCCACCCATCGACTGCAGGCTCAGAAAGAATTTCCCGTCCGGAGAAAATTGGAGGTCGACGATTGCGCGATTTTCGAACGTCGAATCGCCGCCACTGGAACCGCTGCGGAAAATTTCCCTTATTTGACTGCCCGTCGCCGCATCGTGAAGCTTGATGGAGTGGCTGGAACCGAGAATTCCTTCTGCGTTTGCCACCAACAGATTTCGGCCGTCGGGCGAGAAGGCAATTGCGGTAACGTGGGTCAGTACGCCGATCGATTGCTGCCAGACCTCCCGTCCCGACTTCAAATCGAGCAAACCGAAATGAACTTTCGGGAATGGAAAGATCGCATCCACTTTTGTCAATGCAATGCTATTACCGTCCGGAGAAATGGCCGACGCCGAATAGCCCTTGAATTCGCTGATCACCTTGTTCAGCTGTACATCGGCTAATTGCAAGGTGTCGCCGACGGGGCCTTTCCTGCCGCTTGCGAACAGGTATTTCCCGTCTCGGGTAAATGACATCTTCTCCCCGAAATCGCCGGCAATTTCCCCTGTTTGCCGGCCGTTTCCCGTGTTCCAAAGCCTTGTCACGAAGGGGCCGACCATGCTGGCCAACTGCGATATCGCAATTGACTTTCCGTCCGGGGAAAAAACAGCGTCCGCTGCGCCCCACGAAGAGGGAAGGTTGATCTTCAGCGCCTCTTTTGCATTTTCCAGATCCCATATTCTCGCCACGGAAGGCGTACCGGCCGCACTCACGGCCGACACCAGGCGCTTTCCGTCAGGCGAAAAGCCGACTGCCGTGACAAAAGAGACCTTTTTTCTTACCTCGACGGACCTTTCACTGGAGCCGGAAGATATTTGCGGAGTAACCATGATCATCTCCGCGCACCCTGTCAGGGCCAATAAAACGGCAAGGGAAAAGAGCAGTCGGTTTGCGCTCATGGCGTCTCTCCAACAAGACTGTCCGCGCGAAATGCACGGGCCGGCTAAAGAACAATAGCGCAGCCATTCGATCGGGCATCTGCGCTAGATCAATAACGGGTGCCTGCCGAAGCGAAACCCGGCATGGCCTTGGGAGCAACGCCAAAAAGTCGGCGCCGGCGACACGGCGCCAAAACCCGCCGAACACCCCGCCCCGGTACAATGCCCCCCTTCAGTTGCGGCAGGCCATGCGGCCGCCGCCGGCACCCGGAAGACCGCGTCATGACCCGCAAGATCCTCGTTACCAGCGCCCTGCCCTATGCCAATGGCGCGATCCACCTCGGCCACCTGGTCGAGTACATCCAGACCGACATCTGGACCCGCTTCCAGAAGCTGCGCGGCCACGAGTGCTGGTTCGTCTGCGCCGACGACACCCACGGCACGCCGATCATGCTGCGCGCCGAGAAGGAAGGCATCACGCCCGAGGCGCTGATTGCGCGCGTCCATGCCGAACACTCGCGCGATTTCGCCGGTTTCCATGTCGCCTTCGACAACTACCACACGACGCACTCGGACGAAACGCGGCACTATTCCGAGGACATCTACGCCAAGCTCAAGGCGGCCGGCCTGATCGAGGTGCGCTCCATCGAGCAGCACTACGATCCGGTCAAGCAGATGTTCCTTCCCGACCGTTTCATCAAGGGCGAATGTCCCAAGTGCGGTGCCAGGGACCAGTATGGCGACGCCTGTGAATCCTGCGGTGCGGCCTATGCGCCGACCGAGCTGAAGAACCCCTATTCGGCGGTGTCCGGTGCCAAGCCCGAGCTGCGCTCCTCCGACCACTATTTCTTCAAGCTCTCCGATCCGCGCTGCCAGGACTTCCTGCGCCGTGCCACGCGCGAAGTCTGCAAGGCTCAGCCGGAGGCGATCAACAAACTGCAGGAGTGGCTGGGCGAACCCGGCGAGAACAAGCTCACCGACTGGGATATCTCGCGCGACGCGCCCTATTTCGGCTTCGAGATTCCCGGCGACCATGGGGAAAGTACAGGAAAATACTTCTACGTCTGGCTCGATGCGCCGATCGGCTACATGGGCTCGTTCAAGGATTTCTGCACGAAGAAGGGCCTGGATTTCAACGAGTACTGGGGCAAGGGTTCGCAGGCCGAGCTCTACCACTTCATCGGCAAGGACATCCTTTATTTCCATGCCCTGTTCTGGCCGGCCGAACTCGAACACGCCGGCTACCGCATCCCGACCAGCGTCTTCGCCCACGGCTTCCTCACGGTGGACGGCGCCAAGATGTCGAAGTCGCGCGGCACCTTCATCACCGCCGAGAGCTATCTGGCACAGGGACTGAATCCGGAATGGCTGCGCTATTACTTCGCCGCCAAGCTCAACGGCACGATGGAGGACATCGACCTCAACCTCGACGACTTCGTCAGCCGGGTGAATTCCGATCTGGTCGGCAAGTACATAAACATCGCCAGTCGCGCCGCCGGCTTCGTCGCCAAGCGTTTCGCGGGACAGTTGCTGCACGGCCACCTCAACGAGCAATTCCGCGCCGACCTGCCCGGCATCATGGAAGCCGCCGAGGAAATCGCCGGCTACTACGAAGGCCGCGACACGGCGCGCGCCCTGCGTCGCGTCATGGTGCTGGCCGACCAGATCAACCAGTACGTGGACAAGAACCAGCCCTGGCAGCTGGCCAAGCAGGAAGGCCAGGACGCCAAACTGCACGAGGTCTGCTCGCTCCTGATCAATGCCTTCCGCCTGCTGACGATTTACCTGAAGCCGGTGCTGCCCAAACTGGCCCAGCGCGCCGAGGAGTTCCTCAATGTCGCGCCGCTGCACTGGCGCGACGCCGGCCATCTGCTGCCGCCGGCGCACCTGATCAATGCCTACGAGCACCTGATGCAGCGCATCGACCCGAAGCAGATCGAAGCCCTGATCGCCGCCAATCGCGAATCGCTGGAGCCGACCGTGGCACAGGCGGCCACCCAGTCCGCCGTCTCACCGGCGCCGACTATTGAACCGCGGTCGCTGCAGCGCCACGCCCAGCACCAGCAGGCCACCGAAGACAAGGCGCAGGGCCAGGTGGAACCAAAAGCGCAGCACATATCGATCGACGACTTCGCCAAGGTCGACCTGCGCGTCGCGCGCATCGCCGACGCGCAGCATGTCGAGGGCGCCGACAAGCTGATCCGCCTGACCCTGGATCTGGGCGAGGGCGAGACGCGCAATGTCTTCGCCGGCATCAAGTCGGCCTACGATCCGGCGCTGCTGGTCGGCCGGCTCACCGTGATGGTGGCCAACCTCGCCCCGCGCAAAATGAAGTTCGGCATGAGCGAAGGCATGGTGCTCGCCGCCTCGGATGCCGACGGCAAGTCGCCGGGCCTTTTCCTGCTCTCGCCCGACAGCGGCGCGACCCCTGGAATGAAAGTGAAGTGACGGAGGTCAGGCGCCTTCTCATCAGCGGCGTGGTGCAGGGCGTCGGCTTCCGTTATGGTATGGCGGCGCAGGCGCGCTTGCTGGGCGTTACCGGCTGGGTGCGCAACCGCCGCGATGGCCGCGTCGAAGCCATGATCGCCGGCGATGCGGCGCAGATCGAGGCCATGCTGGCATGGAGCCGCTACGGTCCGGCAGGTGCCGTGGTCGACGCCGTCATGGTCGAAACCGCGAGCGGCGATTTCAGGGATTTCGAGCTGCGACCCACCACCTGAGTTGGGCAATCCATTCCCCTCGATCGGAGTCTGCTCGTCCACTCGCTCGCCAATGCGGTATGCTCAAACCTCCTTAACGATTTGGAACGACACTTTCTGCATGAAGACCCACACCTGGAACGACGAAGCCATCACCGACAAAATCCGCGAGATCGCCAAAACCACCTTCGGCATGGACCTGCCGGACAGCAGCAAGCCCATCAAGGACGCAGGGCTCGACTCGATGGCTTTGATCGACATCGTGATGGGCCTCGAGGAATCCTTCGGCTGCCAGTTGCAGCTGGAGCGTCTGCCGGCGAACCCGACGATCAATGACTTCGTGGCCCTGGTGCAGGCCAGCCTGGCGGAACAGTGAGGGAAGTCGTCATCACCGGCCTGGGCATCGTCTCACCCATCGGCCAGTCCGCAGCCGAAGTTCTCGATCACCTGCTGGCAGTGCGTTCCGGCATTCGACTCTGGTCCGCTGCCGGCCACAAAAAGACCTTTCCGGCGGGTCTCGTGGAGGGAGACTTCGATGGCGCTTTCGAGAGGAAGGACCTCCCCTACCTCGATCGGCTGACAAAAATCGGCGTTGCCGCCGCCGATCAGGCGCTGGCCGATGCCGGGCTGCCATCGAATTGCGCCGACCTCGATCTCCGCGCCGGAGTTTTTGCGGGAACCGTTAACGGCGGCATCAATTCGGTATGCCAATGGCTGCGCGAATACTATGCCGACGACAAGCAAACCTCCCGCCCCTTCACCCTCATGGCCGGAATGCCCAACGCCCCGGCCGCATGGATTTCGCTCCGCCACCAAATCCTTGGCCCCGTCATCACCCATACCACCGCGTGCGCGTCTTCCGGCGTGGCGATCGGCGATGCCATGCGCTGGATTCGCCATGGCGATCTCGACCTGGCAATTGCCGGCGGCTGCGAGGCTGCGCTGATCCCGCCGGTCATGGGAGCCTGGGACGGCTTGCGCGCGCTGGCCCGGCCCGATCCGGATGACGTCGGACGAAGCTGCCGGCCATTTTCCCGCGACCGCAGCGGACTGGTACTTGCCGAGGGTGCAG
>CAZYTN010000092.1:3069-8707 GCA_964650115.1 uncultured Sulfuritalea sp. | reverse complement strand
TTTTTCGGGGCGGCGTTCATCGTGATCCTGCCTATTTTTCTCAATCAATTGCTGCCTCTGATCGGCGGCCTGTTTGGACTGGAAGTGTCGATCTCGCTGGTGTCGCATGTCGAGATCATGGTCTTTGGCTCGCTGATCATCTTCTTCCTGATTGTCGAGCCGCATGGCATAGCGCGTCTGTGGTCGACCGGCCGGGAGAAGTTGCGTTTGTGGCCCTTTCCGCATTAAGAGGCAAAGGCGCGGTCGGCGAATGAGATTGCCGCACAGCGCCTATCTGGTTTATTGCAGGTGAAACACTAAATCATCCTAGGAGGAGAGAAAATGAAACTTCGCAAACTGGTTGTCACCGCTTCGGTCGCAGCAATCGGCCTGTCCGCTGTACTTGCCTCGCCTGCCGCCTATGCGGCCGAGGAGCAATTCTTTCCGGTGCTGGCTTATCGCACCGGCGCCTACGCACCCAACGGCGCGCCCTGGGCCAACGGCTTCGTTGACTACATGAAGCTGACCAATGCGCGTGGCGGCGTCAATGGCGTAAAGCTGATCTGGGAGGAATGCGAAACCGGCTACGCCACCGACCGCGGTGTCGAGTGCTACGAGCGACTGAAGGGCAAGCATGGTGGCGCGACGGCGGTTCAACCCCTGTCCACCGGCATCACTTTCGCCCTGACCGAGAAGGCTCCGGTCGACAAGATCTCCGTCATCACCGCAGGCTATGGCCGCAGCGAATCGGCAAACGGCGCCGTATTCACATGGAACTTCCCGTTGGTTGCCACCTACTGGCTGGGCGCCGACATACTTGTGCAGCACATCGCCAAGAAGGAAGGCGGTTTCGACAAGCTGAAGGGCAAGAAGATCGCTCTGGTCTACCACGACAGCCCCTACGGCAAGGAGCCGATCGCCCTGCTGCAGGAGCGCGGCAAGATGCACGGCTTTGAAGTCCAGTTGCTGCCCGTCGCACACCCCGGCGTCGAGCAAAAGGCCACCTGGCTGCAGATTCGCCAGAGCAAGCCCGACTACGTCTTCCTCTGGGGCTGGGGCGTGATGAACTCGACCTCGATCAAGGAAGCGCAGGCCACCGGCTATCCGCGCGAGAAGATGTATGGCGTGTGGTGGTCTGGCGCCGAGCCGGATGTCAAGGACGTCGGCGAGGGCGCCAAGGGCTACAACGCGCTGGCCATGCAGCATGGCGCCGAGCCGAACTCGAAGGTTGTCAAGGAAGTTCTCGAGAAGGTGCATGCCAAGGGCCAGGGCACGGGTCCGAAGGAAGAAGTCGGCCAGGTGCTCTACATGCGCGGCCTGATCTCGGCCATGCTTCAGGTCGAAGGTGTGCGCGCCGCACAGGGGCGCTATGGCAAGGGCAAGTGGGTGAGCGGCGAGCAGGCGCGCTGGGGCTTCGAGAACCTCAATCTCGACCAGAAGGCGCTGGATGCCCTCGGCTTTGCCGGCGTGATGCGCCCGGTGCACACGACCTGCCTTGACCACATGGGTTCGGGATGGGCGCGCGTTCACACTTGGGACGGCAAGAAGTGGAACTTCTCTTCCGACTGGTATCAGGGCGACGAGAAGGTGCTGCGGCCGATGGTGATGCTGGCCTCCGGCAAGTACGCCGAAGAAAAGAAGATCAAGCCACGCACTCCCGAAGACTGCAAGAAGTAAGCTGAACCGGACGACAGGGGAAGGTTTTTACCGTCCCCTGTCTTCTGTCTTCCGTTCCGTGAAAGAGCAAATGACTACCGCCAACATTCTTCTCAACGTCAATAGCATCGAGGTGATTTACAACCACGTCATCCTCGTGCTCAAGGGCGTTTCGCTGTCCGTGCCCGAAGGCAGCATCGTTGCCTTGCTCGGCGGCAATGGCGCCGGCAAGACCACAACCCTGCGTGCCGTCAGCAATCTGCTGCAAGGCGAGCGCGGCGAGGTAACCAAAGGCTCGATCGAGTGTCGTGGCGAGCGCATCGAGGCGCTCACCCCCGGCGAGTTGGTCAAGCGTGGCATTGTTCAGGTCATGGAAGGACGCCATTGTTTCGGCCACCTGACCATTGAAGACAACCTCATGACCGGCAGCTACACCCGAACCGATGGCCGGGCGGCCGTTGCGCAGACGCTGGAAAAAGTCTACAACTACTTTCCGCGCCTGAAAGAGCGGCGCAACAGCCAGGCGGCCTATACCTCCGGCGGCGAACAGCAGATGTGCGCCATCGGGCGCGCCCTGATGGCCAATCCGACCGTGGTGCTGCTGGACGAACCCTCGATGGGTCTGGCGCCGCAGATCGTCGACGAGGTTTTTACGATCGTCAAGGATCTCAACCAGAGAGAAAAAGTCACTTTCCTGCTGGCCGAGCAGAACACCAACATGGCACTGCGCTACGCCGATTTCGGCTACATCCTCGAGAACGGCCGCGTGGTCATGGAAGGTGCGGCCAGGGACCTGGCCAACAACGAGGACGTCAAGGAGTTCTACCTCGGCATTTCCTCGGGTGAGCGCAAGAGCTTTCGTGAGTCCAAACATTACCGCCGCCGCAAACGCTGGCTCGCATAGACGGCACGGAACCACGCGGCGCGCTGCGGCGTTGGTCGCGGGCTTTTAGCGCTGCTAAACGGCGTCCCCGCCCGCTTTGCATCGCTTGGTGCTTCAGCGCCGTATGTAGCGCCCAACCACTACGGAGCAATTCATGTCCCAATTTTTTGACGTCCTTGAAACCCGCACCTCCGACCAACGAAAGTCGGCGCTGGCGACACGGCTGCCGCAGCAGATCGCGCACGCCAAGGCCGCCACTGCCTACTTCGCCGAGACTTTGAACGGTTTCGATGCTGCGGCTATTACCTCGACTGCTGCTTTGGCTGCGCTTCCCGTGGTGCGCAAGAGCGACCTGATCGAACTGCAGAAGCAGCAGCACCCGTTCGGCGGTCTGGCGGCGTCGGGCTGGGGTCGCCTCGGGCGCGTGTTTTCCTCGCCTGGACCGATATACGAGCCGGAAGGGCGCAGCGCCGATTACTGGCGTACGGCGCGCGCACTTTATGCGGCCGGTTTCCGTGCCGGCGATCTGGTGCACAACAGTTTTTCCTACCACATGACGCCTGGCGCATGGATTCTGGAGGCCGGCGCCCAGGCACTGGGTTGCACCGTATTCCCGGCCGGTGTCGGACAGACCGAGCAGCAGGTAGCGGCGATGGCTGACCTGGCCCCCAACGGCTATGTCGGTACGCCATCCTTCCTGCGCATCCTGCTGGAAAAGGCTGACGAACTCGGCGTCAAGCTGCCGTCATTGACCAAGGCGCTGGTTTCCGGTGAAGCCTTCCTGCCGCCGGTGCGCGATGCCTTGCTGGCGCGCGGCATCGCCGGCTATCAGGCTTATGCCACCGCCGAACTGGGGGTGATCGCCTACGAGACCGAGGCGCGGCAAGGCCTGGTGATCGACGAGGGGGTGATCGTCGAGATCGTGCGCCCCGGTACCGGCGACCCCGTGGCGGTGGGTGAAGTCGGCGAAGTGGTGGTGACCAGCTTCAACGCCGACTACCCGCTGATCCGCTTCGGCACCGGCGACCTTTCCGCGTTTCTGCCTGGCATTTCATCCTGCGGCCGCACCAACATGCGCATCAAGGGCTGGATGGGCCGCGCCGACCAGACCACCAAGGTCAAGGGCATGTTCGTCCATCCGGAGCAGGTCGCAGCGGTGGTCAAGCGTCATCCCGGGATTGCCCGGGCGCGGCTGGTAGTGACGAATCCGGACAGCACGGACCAGATGACGCTGAACTGCGAGGTCGGCACCGCTGACGGGGACTTGGCGACGGCCATTGCCAATAGCGTGCGGGATATTACGAAGCTGCGCGCCGATGTCAGGCTGGTGGCGGTCGGCAGCCTGTCGAACGACGGCAAGGTCATCGAAGACAGCCGCAAGTACGACTGATCCCGTTCACGGCTGATCCCGGTCGGCGTCTTGTTCGACGCGCCGGGCCTTCCCCTGTGGCTGCCTTGCGCTTTACTACTTTGTTTTCCCGCTTGATTTCGGCTGGGTTGGCTCAGCCGTTGCTGGAGTGCCGGGAGCATCCTCGCCAGGAGTCTGGCCGGCGCCCTGCATGAAATTCCATGGCCACAGCGCCGGGTTGGCAAACGGGTTGGCCTGAGCCTCCGGACTGCTCCCCGACTGGCTGATGGCCTGCAGTGCCGACAGCGTCGCGCGTTGCATTTCAAGTCCCTGAATGGTCATCTGGAGCATGCTGAGGTTGTTCTTGAGCCAGCCCTCGACGGCCCTGAGATCGGTAATGCGCTTCTCCAGTTCGTTGGTGTCCAGCGTCGGCGTCACCAGACCGGGCAGCGGCATCCCGCTATTGCCCCAAAGGGATTTCAGGAATTCCATCGGATCAGTCGGCGTTGTGCTCATGGCGATTACTCCCGGGTTAGTCGGATGATCTTACCGCAGCGCTGCCTTGCGCGCTAAAGGGTTCCTGTCATGGCAGGACCTGAACTGTCCGGATGCAATGCTGATGTATCGCCCAGGATCAGTCCGAGCCGCGCCCGCAAGGCTTCGCGCTCTGGCCTTGCGGCATCGATGCTGCGCCGTTTGACATGACCAAAGCCGCGAATCCTTTCCGGCAGTCTGGCGAGGGCAATGGCGTCGATCAGTGTTGTCCGCTCCAGCTTCGGCAGCAAGGCGGCGAGATCGGCTTCATAGTCGGCCAGCAAAGTCCGCTCCAGTCGCCGCTCGTCGCTGCGGCCGAAGATATCCCAGCGCGACCCCCTGTAGCGACGGGCCTTCGCCAGCCACTTGAATGCAGTTAGCATCCAGGGGCCGAAGGCCATTTTGTTTACCCTGCCGGTCGTTGGGTCGGGACGCGTCAGCAGCGGTGGCGCCAGGTGGAAACGCAGCGTGTAGTCGCCTTCGAAGCCTTCGCTGATTTTCTGTACAAAGCCGGTTTCGGCATACAGTCGCGCCACCTCGTATTCATCCTTGATCGCCATCAGCTTGAACAGGTTGTGCGCGACGGCCTCGGTGAGTTGTGAGGAATTGATGGCGGCTTCCGCGGCGCGGACTTTCTCCACCTGCAGCCGGTAATGTTCGGCGTAGGCGGCATCCTGATAGTCCGTGAGAAAGCTCATGCGCTTGGTAATCACTTCGTCGAGAGTCGGCGCTGGCGGTACGGCGACTTGCGGCCTGGCATGGGCTGCCACGGCCGCCGGATCGTGCGCGGCGCGCCGGCCCCAGAGAAAAGCGGCGCGACTCATCGCCACCGCCGTGCCGTTGAGTTCGATGGCGCGATCGATGGCCTCCGCGGATACCGGCACCAAGCCTTGCTGCCATGCGTAGCCGAGCAGGAGCAGGTTGCTGGCGATCGAATCGCCGAGCAGACGCAGGGCGAGATCCGAGGCCTCGATGAAATGTGCGGCGCCGCTGCCGACTGTTTCGCCGATCAGTGCCTGCATGCGCGCCAGCGGAAACTGCCAGTCCGGATTGCAGGTGAAGTCGGCCGTCGGGGTTTCCGCGCAGTTCGCCACCACGCGCGTGCGGCCGGCCTGCATGCGCGTCAGGGCATCGGGTGAGGCGGTGACGATGACATCGCCGCCGATTACCGCGTCGGCTTCGCCGGTGGCAATGCGCACGGCGTGAATTCCTTCCGGATCGTCGCAGATGCGGACATA
>CAZYTN010000092.1:0-2969 GCA_964650115.1 uncultured Sulfuritalea sp. | reverse complement strand
GACTGGTCGATGGCGCGCTTGCGGCCGAATTCGGTTTCCAGCGGCACCACGGCGAGGCAGTTGGACTGTACCCCGCAATCACCGCAGCCTTCGCAGACCGCCTCGTTGATGAACAGACGGCGCGGCGGATCGATCATCTTGCCGCGCTTCCTGCGGCGGCGCTTTTCCGCGGCGCAGGTCTGGTCGTAGATGATGGCCGAGACGCCGGGGCATTCGCGCATCTCGCGCTGGATCGCATCCAGTTCGTCGCGATGCCGGATCGGTACGCCGTGCGGCAAATCCGGGTGGCCGTAGGCGCGCGGGACTCCGTCAGTGACGACAACGACGTGATGGACGCCTTCCGCATGCAATTGGTGGGCGATCTGCGGCACCGTCAGGCTGCCGTCCACCGGCTGGCCGCCGGTCATCGCCACGGCATCGTTGTAGAGGATCTTGTAGGTGGCGTTGACCCCGGAAGCCACCGCGGCGCGGATCGCCAGCGAGCCGGAATGGAAATAGGTGCCGTCGCCGAGATTGACGAAGACATGGCGCTGTTCGGTGAAGGGGGCCTGGCCCATCCACGCCGCGCCTTCGCCGCCCATGTGGGAAAAAGTGGCCGTGGCGCGGTTCATCCACAGCACCATGAAATGGCAGCCGATGCCGGCCAGCGCGCGCGAACCTTCCGGTACGCGGGTCGAGGTATTGTGCGGGCAGCCCGGGCAGAAATACGGGGTTCGCGCAATCGGGATCACCGGCGAAGCGGAGCGTTCCTTGGCTTCGATGATCGCCAGCCGGTCGCGGATGCGCGCGGAGGTGAAGTGACGGCCGATGCGGTCGGCGATGACGCGGGCAATCTGCGCCGGGGAAAGTTCGCCGGAGGCAGGCAGCAGCCAGCGGCCGTTAGGCAGCGCCCATTCGCCCTGCTCGTCGAACTTGCCGATCACGCGCGGGCGCACGTCCTCGCGCCAGTTGTAGAGTTCTTCCTTCAACTGGTACTCGATCAGCTGGCGTTTTTCCTCGACCACCAGGATTTCTTCCAGACCCTCGGCAAAGCGCCGCACGCCATCCGACTCAAGGGGCCAGACCATGCCGATCTTGTAGAGGCGGATGCCGATCTCGGCAGCCAGCGCATCATCGATGCCGAGGTCGTCGAAGGCCTGGCGCACGTCGAGGTAGGACTTGCCGGTGGTGATGATGCCCAGGCGCGCGGGTTTGCCAGATGAGGGCGCGTCGATGACCACCTGGTTCAGACGGTTGGCGCGGCAATAGGCCAGCGCGGCATACAGCTTGTGGTCGAGCAGGCGCGCCTCCTGTATCAGGCGGTCATCAGGCCAGCGGATGTTTAGGCCATCCGTCGGCAAGGCGTAATCGGTGGGCAGCACGATCCGCACGCGGTCGGGCGAAATATCGACCGAGGCCGACGATTCGACCGTATCGGCCACCGCCTTGAAGCCCACCCAGCAACCGGAATAGCGGCTCATCGCCCAGCCGTGCACGCCGAGGTCGAGGTAGTCCTGGACGCCCGCCGGCGCAAGCACCGGCATCATCGCCGCCTTCAGCGCGTGCTCGGACTGATGGGCGACGGTGGATGAACGCGCGGCATGATCATCGCCGGCCACCGCCAGCACTCCGCCATATTTCCAGGTGCCGGCGGAATTGGCGTGCTTGAATACGTCGCCGCAGCGATCCACTCCCGGTCCCTTGCCGTACCACATGCCGAATACGCCGTCATGTTTGGCGCCGGGCGACAGATTGACTTGCTGCGTTCCCCACAGCGCCGTGGCGGCCAGATCTTCGTTGACGCCGGGCTGGAATACGATCTGGTTCTGGCCGAGATGCTGCTTGGCTTTCCACAGGGCCTGATCCAGTCCGCCCAAAGGTGAGCCGCGATAGCCGGAAACGTAGCCGGCGGTATCCAGTCCGGCCAGGGCATCGCGCTGGCGCTGCAGCAGCAGCAGGCGCACCAGGGCTTGAGTTCCGGTGAGAAAAACCCGGCCCTGGCTGAGGGCGTATTTGTCCTCGAGGGTGATGCTGCGCAATGGCGCGTTCATGGCTGCTCCTGAATTTTGTGGACCTCGGAGACGCGGTGACCTTGTGAGTCGCGCATCATGCCTTGCCGCCCCGGGTCAGGGCGGCGGCAGAATCTTACCCGGATTCAGGATGTTGTCGGGATCGATGGCGCGTTTCAGCGCGCGCATCAGGTCGATGGCCACCTCGCCATGCTCGAGCGCCATGTAGGCCTGCTTGCCGATGCCGACGCCATGCTCGCCGGTGCAGGTGCCATCCATGCGGATCGCGCGTTGCGCCAGGCGCGAGGCGAAGCCCTTGGCGCGGGCGAGTTCCTCGTCGTTGTCCGGATCGACCAGCAGCACCAAATGAAAGTTACCGTCGCCGACATGGCCCACCAGGGGAGCCAAAAGACCGCTCTCGTCCAGATCCAGATAGGTCTCGGCAATGCAATCCGCCAGCAGCGAAATCGGTACGCAGACATCGGTGGTCAGTGCCCGGCTGCCGGGCTTGAGCCCGAGGCCTGCATAGTAGGCGTCGTGTCGCGCCTGCCACAGCCGGCTGCGATCCTCGGGGCGCGTGGCCCATTCGAAATCCTGTCCGCCGTGCTCGGCCGCGATTTCCTGCACCGTTTCGGCCTGTTCTTTTACTCCGGTGGGCGAACCGTGGAATTCGAAGAACAGCGTGGGGGCTTCGCGCAATGTGGTCTTGCTGTGGCGGTTGATGGCGGTGATGGCCAGAGTGTCCAGCAGTTCGATGCGCGCCACCGGTACGCCGAGTTGTATGGTCTGGATCACGGCCTGGACCGCGGCCGCCAGCGTCGGGAAAGCGCAAACCGCGCTGGAAATGGCCTCCGGGAGCGGATACAGCCTTACTGTGAGCTCGGTGATGATCCCCAGCGTGCCTTCGGAGCCGACCATCAGCCGCGTCAGGTCATAGCCTGCCGCTGATTTGCGGGCACGCCCGCCGGTCTTGAGGATGCG
>CAZYTN010000091.1:0-8824 GCA_964650115.1 uncultured Sulfuritalea sp. | reverse complement strand
TGTACACCTCGCGCACCTTGCAGCCGGCCATCATCTCGACCTCGGCGATCGCCCGGGAGATCGAATTCACGGTAGCTTCGATATTGATCACCATGCCGCGCTTCAAGCCGCTGGATTCCTGGGTGCCGAGCCCGAGGATGCCCAGCCTCCCTTCGGCATCGAGTTCGCCAACGATGGCAACGATCTTCGAAGTGCCGATGTCGAGGCCGACGATCAGATCGCGTTTCGTGTCTTTGCTCATGACTGTCCTGCCGCCCGCGACCGCAAGGCGAAGCCGTTGGGATAACGCATATCCACCGCGCCGATGGTCTGCAAGCGGCCCTTGGCCGCACCGAGCACTGCAGTGTAGTGGTTCGTAAAACGGTTAACGCGCTCGGCCAGCGGGTGCTTGGGTTGGTCGCGACCCAGTTCCAGCACCACGCCATCGTCGAGCTTGATTTGCCAGGCCTCACGCGCCGACAGATGGACGGCAACCGGCTTGCGGCCGATGGCGCCCAGACTGTCGCGGAACTCGTCGTAGCGTGCCAGCACACGGGGTGCCGCGCCCTCGGGGCCGGTGAAGACCGGCAGTGCTTCGCCCGTTGCAGCCGTGAACACCTCTCCGCGCGTGCTGACCAGACGCGGTTCGCCATCCTGCGGAGTCCAGCGCGCGGCAGCACGATGCTCTTCAAGGTTCAGTTCGATTCCGTCCGGCCACAGGCGGCGCACGGAGGCGGAACGCACCCAGGGCATGCGCTCGAATGCCGCCTGCGCTGCATCCAGATTCACCGTGAAGAAATTTCCGGACAGGACGCCGCGCGCCGTGTACTCGATCTGCGCCCGGGAGACCTGGTCCAGCGGCGTCGCCACCACCAGTTGCTTGAGCGGAAACACCGGCAGGCGTTGCAGTGCCATGGCGCCACCCCATGCCAGCAGGGCACCGCCGGCCAGAAGCAGCACATCTGCCAGCAGGTTGATCAACACCGGTCGATCCCAGAATCCATCGGCGCTGCCCGACCCATTGCGGGTGTTGCCCCGGGTCTTGCCCGACGGGTTGCCGCGCGCCTTGTATGTGCTTCCGGCGCTATGCGCCGCCCCCCAAAGGGGCTGCGCAACCGTCTTGGGGCGGCCCGGCGACAGTTGCTCAGCCACAGCTGGCCTCCTCGAGCAGCTTGACCACCAGTTGCGTGAACGAAATCCCGGCCGCCCGCGCCGCCATCGGCACCAGCGAATGATCGGTCATGCCGGGCGAGGTATTCGCTTCGAGGCAGAACATGCGCCCCGCGGCATCCAGCATCAGGTCCATGCGACCCCAGCCGCGCCCGCCGAGCACGGCGAAGGCACGCAGCGCCAGATCGCACATTTCGCGGTCGCGTTCATCGCCGAGCCCGCTCGGAATGCGGTACTCGGTATCGTCGCGCAGGTACTTGGCATCGTAGTCATAGAACTCGCTTGCCGGGACGATGCGGATCACCGGCAGAGCCTGACCCGCCACAATGCCCACGGTATATTCACCGCCCGACAGATACTGCTCGGCGATCACGCAGGAGTCGAAGCGAGCCGCCAGTTCATAGGCAGCGCGCAACTCGCCCGCCCGCTTGACCTTGCTGATGCCGATGCTGGAGCCCTCGTTGGACGGCTTGACGAACAGCGGCAGGCCGAGGCGCGACTCGACAGCGGCAAAGTCGCTGGCGGCATCGAGCACCACGTAATCCGGCACCGGCAAGCCGGTGGCCTGCCAGACCAGCTTGGAGCGCCACTTGTCCATGGCCAGCGCGGAAGCCAGCACACCACTGCCGGTGTAGGGAATGGCCAGCAGGTCAAGCGCGCCCTGCAGCGTGCCGTCTTCACCGCCCCGCCCATGCAGGGCAATGAAGACGCGCTGGAAGCCCTCGGCATGCAGCGCCTCGAGCGGCTTGTCACGCGAATCGAAACAGTGCGCATCGACGCCGGATGAGCGCAAGGCGGCCAGCACGGCTGCCCCGCTTTTCAGCGAAACCTCGCGCTCCGCCGACTTGCCGCCCATCATCACCGCCACCTTGCCGAAATCCATCAAGCTCCTTCTCTTTCCTGCCGGGACTGCCTGTCGACATCGCCCACGATGCGCACCTCGCGTACCAGGGAAATGCCGGATTTTTCCGCCACTTCCATCTGAACCCGGCCGATTAGCATTTCTATCGCACTCGCGGTTGCCGCGCCGTCTGGATTAACGATGAAATTCGCATGCTTTTCGGAAACCTGCGCGCCGTCGATCCGTGTGCCCTTGAGCCCCGCGGCTTCGATCAGTCGCGCGGCATGGTCAGCGGGGGGATTGCGGAACACCGAACCGGCATTCGGCAAAGCCAGCGGCTGGGTGGCGACGCGTCGTTCCAGCAGTTCGCGCATTCGCGTCCGGGCCGCTTCGGCATCGCCCGGCGGAAAGCGCAGCCAGGCGCCGGCGAAGATTTCATCTGTCGAACTCTTGAGGCCGACGTGGCGATAGCCGATGGCAAACTCTTCGGGGCCGCGAATGATCTGCTCGCCGCGACGGTTCAGCATCAGGACCCGTTCCACATAACGCCAGGTTTCGCCGCCATGGCAGCCCGCATTCATCGCCAGCGCGCCGCCCACGGTACCGGGAATGCCCGCCAGAAATTCGGCCTCGGCACAGCCCTGTTTGCCGGCAAAACGGGCGAGCTTGGGTGAGGCGACGCCGGCCTCGGCGAAGAAGCTGCCGTCCGCTTCCCGACGCAGGGCATTCAGCGCGCCATGAGTGAAAATGGCAGTACCGTCGAAGCCGCCGTCGCGGACCAGCAGGTTGCTGCCCAGCCCTACCAGTAGCAGAGGCTCGTCGTGGCGCAAGCGGCACATGAAGGCGACGAGATCGGCCAGATCGGCCGGGAAGAAAGCGCGTGCCACCGCGCCGCCGGCGCGCCACGAAACGTGACCCGACATGGGCTCATTGCTGCGCAATGAGCCCCTGATGCCTAATCGCCCGCCCTCCCCCAGCCCCGCTGCGCGGCCCACGGACGGCTTTGCACAGCCGTCCGGCTGCGGCGGCGGGACGCATGCTTCCCGAAACCCCGCCTCGCCCCTCACGGGAGGGGTGACTTCCTGCTCGCTGCGCTCGAAGGGTTTTGTCGGTTCAGCCATCAACAAGCTTTCCCGGCACGCTGCCGATCGAGCCGGCGCCCATGGTGATCACCACATCGCCGTCGCGTACCGCGGCGAGGATCGCCGCCGGCATTGCCACGATGTCTTCGACAAAGATCGGCTCGACCTTGCCGGCGACGCGCAACGCCCGCACCAGGGAACGGGCGTCGGCGGCAACGATCGGCGCCTCGCCGGCGGCATACACCTCGCCCAGCAGCAGGGCGTCGAAACCGCCCAGCACCTTGACGAAATCCTCGAAGCAGTCGCGGGTGCGCGTGTATCGATGCGGCTGGAAGGCCAGCAGCAGCCGCCGGCCGGGAAAGGCGCCGCGCGCCGCGGCGAGCGTGGCTGCCATTTCCGCCGGGTGATGGCCGTAGTCGTCGACCAGCGTGAAATGCCCGCCGCCAGGACAGGCAATCTCGCCATAGCGCTGGAAGCGCCGGCCGACGCCCCTGAATTCGGCCAGCGCCTTGATGAGCGCCGCGTCGCCAACGCCGACTTCCGTCGCCACCGCAATGGCGGCGAGCGCGTTCAGCACGTTGTGGCGCCCGGGCAGGTTGAGAACGATGGGCAGCCGCGTGACGTTGCCGTTGGTGCGCACGCAGGTGAAGCGCATCGTGGCGCCCTCGGCCACCACGTCTTCGGCGCGGAAGTTGGCCTCGCTGTCGATGCCGTAGGTGACGATCTGCTTCGCCACGCGCGGAATGATTTCCTGGACATTGGGGTCGTCGCCGCAGACCACGGCGACGCCATAGAACGGCAAGCGGTGCAGGAAATCGATGAAGGCCTGTTTCAGCCGGCCGAAATCGTGGCCATAGGTTTCCATGTGGTCGGCGTCGATGTTGGTGACCACCGAAACCACGGGCGACAGAAACAGGAAGGAGGCATCCGACTCGTCGGCCTCGGCGACCAGGAACTCGCCGCCGCCCAACCTGGCGTTGGCCCCTGCCGAATTCAGCCGGCCGCCGATGACGAAGGTGGGATCGAGGCCGCCTTCGGCCAGGCAGCTGGCGACCAGGCTGGTTGTCGTGGTCTTGCCGTGGGTGCCGGCAATCGCAATGCCCTGCTTGATGCGCATCAGTTCGGCCAGCATCTGCGCCCGCGGCACCACCGGCACGCGGCGTTCGCGCGCCGTGAGCACTTCCGGGTTGTCGTCGCGCACCGCGGTCGACACCACCACGGCATCGGCCGTCGCGACATTCTGCGCACTGTGTCCAATCGCAATGCGGATGCCCTGCGCCACCAGGCGCTGCGTAGTGGCGCTGGCGCCAAGATCGGAACCGCTGACCTCGTAACCCTGGTTGGCCAGCACCTCGGCGATGCCGGACATGCCCGATCCGCCAATTCCGACGAAGTGGATACGTTTGACTTTATGTTTCATGGCGAGCCTTGTCGGAATTGGCGGACGCGGCGTAAAGCCGCGCAGCCGCCCATTGCAGGAGCGAACGCGACTGCGTGCGTTCGCTACCGACGAAGTGGATGCGTTTGACTTTGTGTTTCATGGGTCAAAACCTTTCAGCCACAGAGGGCACAAAGAGCACGGGGAAGGACATGAACACGAGCAAGCCAGACGCTGCATCCTCTTTGATCTCTGTGGCAAACGGGTCTTAGTTGCGGCCGCTGCGCTTAACGCCGATAGGGCTGGCGTTAGCCTGCACTGACGCTTCGCGTTCATTTCGCCAACTCGGCACAAGCCTGCGCCACCGCCGCGGTCGCTTCCGGCCGCGCCAGTTCGCGCGCCTTTTCCGCCATCTGTGCGAGCTGGTGGCGCGACAGGTTCCTGATCTCGGCCAGGCGCTCCGGCGTCAGCTGGTTCTGCGGCAGCAGGATCGCCGCGCCGGCACTACTCAGAAAACGCGCGTTCGAGGTCTGGTGGTCATCGACCGCGTGCGGGTAGGGCACCAGCAGGCTGGCTACTCCGGCCGCCGCGAGTTCCGCCACGGTCAGCGCGCCGGCGCGGCAGATCACCAGATCGGCCCAGTCGTAGGCACCGGCCATGTCCTTGATGAAGGCCACGCAGTTCACCCCGACGCCTGCAGTGGCGTAATCACTTTGCAGCAGCGCCAGGTGTTTCTCGCCGGCCTGATGCACCACCATGGGCCTTTCGTCTTCCGGGATCAGCGCCAAGGCTTTGGGCAAAGCTTCATTGAGTGCCTGCGCACCCAGGCTGCCGCCGATTACCAGAACCCGCAACGGACCGCTGTGCTGCGCATAACGGAAAGTCGGCGCTGGCAATGCGGCGATTTCCGGGCGCACCGGATTGCCCACCCACTGGCCTTTTCCCAGCACCCCGGGAAAGCCGGTCAGCACGCGATCGGCCACCCCTGCCAGCACCCGGTTGGCCAGCCCGGCCACCGAATTCTGTTCGTGCAACAGCAGCGGAATGCCCCGCAGCGACGCCATCATGCCCCCCGGAAAGCTGACATAACCGCCCATGCCCAGCACCACATCGGGCCGAACGCGCTTGAGCTGCGACCACGCCTGCCTGAAGCCACGCAGGAGGTTGAAGGGCAGCAGCAGCTTGCGCAGCAGGCCTTTGCCGCGCAGCGCCGTGAAATGCACCCAGGCCATCTCGTAGCCGCGCCCGGCAGTCAGCTTCGACTCCATGCCATCCGGATTGCCCATCCAGGCTATCTGCCAGCCCTCTGCGTGCAGGCGCTCGGCCACCGCCAGCCCGGGCATGATGTGCCCACCGGTGCCGCCGGCCATGACGAGCAGGGTCTTGCTCATTGGACTACCCTCCCCCCAGCCCCCTGCCCAAGGCAGGGGGTGACGGTGGTTCGCCGCTGCGCGGCTCCGTAGGTTGGCTGCGCCCCCCTTGGGACGGCCCGGCGGGGAGCGCTCATGCCTGCTGCCCCCGCATGAGCTGACGATTCTCCCAATCCACCCTGAGCAGGATTCCCAGCGCCAGGCAGTTGGCAACGATGCCCGAACCGCCGAAGCTCATCAGCGGCAGGGTCAGGCCCTTGGTCGGCAGGAGGCCCATGTTCACGCCCATGTTGATCAAGCCCTGCACGCCGAGCCAGATGCCGACGCCTTGCGCCACCAGGCCGGAATGGACATGGCCGAGGACCAGCGCCTGGCGCCCGATGACGAAGGAGCGCTGCACCAGCAGGGCGAACAGGCCGACCACGAAGCAGACACCGACGAAGCCAAGCTCTTCGGCAATCACCGCCAGCAGGAAATCGGTGTGCGCTTCCGGCAGGTAGAACAGCTTTTCGACGCTGGCGCCGAGGCCGACGCCGAACCACTCGCCGCGGCCGAAGGCGATCAGCGCGTGCGAGAGCTGGTAGCCCTTGCCGTAGGCATCCTGCCAGGGATCCATGAAACCGAAAATGCGCTCACGCCGATACGGCGAAACCCAGATCATGACGACGAAGCTGACCGCCAGCACCATCACCAGAACACCGAACACGCGCACGTTGATGCCACCGAGGAACAGGATGCCGGTGGCGATGCACAGGATCACCACCAACGCGCCAAAATCCGGCTCCTTGAGCAGCAGGAAGCCGACCAGCACCATGACCAGCGCCATCGGGCCGAAGCCGCGCAGGAAACTGCCCATGTCATCCAGCTTGCGCGAGGTGTAGTCGGCGGCGTACAGCACGACAAACAGCTTCATCAACTCGGAGGGCTGCAGGTTGATCGGGCCCAGACCAATCCAGCGTTGGGCGCCGTTGACGGCGCGCCCGACACCCGGAATCAGAACCAGCAGCAGCAGCGTCACTCCCGCCAGAAACAGCCATGGCGCCGCCTGCTGCCATAGCCGCAGGGGAATCTGGAAGGCCACCACGCCGGCGACCAGTCCGATCGCCAGAAAGATGGAATGGCGGAACAGGAAATAGGCCGACTGGTTACCCGTGAAGCGGCTGCCCTCGGCCATCGCGATCGATGACGAATACACCATGACCAGACCGAGCAGGAGCAGGCCGAGAGCCGGCCACAACAGCAGGCCGTCGAGTTCGGCTGGCGCCTGATGCGCCGGCAGGGCGTACGTCCGGCTCATTTGCCCGCCTCCAGCGCACGCACCGCGGCGACGAACACCTGAGCGCGATGTTGGTAATTGCGGAACATGTCGAAGCTGGCGCAGGCCGGCGACAGCAGCACCGCGTCGCCCGGCAGCGCCAATTTCGCAGCGCGCTTCACCGCATCGGCCATATCGCCTGCGCTTTCGGTTCTGATGCCGGCGCCGGCGATAGCCTGGCCGATGAGCGGACCATCGCGACCGATCAGAATCACCGCGCGGGCGTGCTTCGCCACGGCCTCGCGCAGCGGAGAAAAGTCCTGCCCCTTCCCGTCGCCCCCGGCAATCACGACGGACTTGCGGCCGACGCCGCCACCCAGACCCGCGAGCGCAGCCACGGTGGCGCCGACGTTGGTGCCCTTGGAATCGTCATACCAGGTGACGCCGTCCAGCTCGGCAATTTTCTCCACCCGATGCGGCAGGCCGCGGAAACTGCGCAGGGCCGGCAGCAGGGTATCGACATCGAAACCGATGCTGGCGCACAGGGCCAGCGCCGCCATCGCGTTGGCCGCATTGTGCAGGCCGGCCAGCGGCAATGCGGACAAGGGCAGCAGGCAGCGCTTGCCCTGCGCCAGCCAGACTTCACCGCTTTGCGAGCGCAGGCCGAAGTCTCCGGCAGCGGCCGGTGCATCAAGACCGAAGGTGATGACGCGGCGGTCAGCCAGCGCCATGCGGCGTACCCATGCATCGCCGCGATTGAGGACCTGGACCCCGCCACCGGAAAAGATGCGGGCCTTCGCCTCCGCGTAGTCGGCCAGACCGGCATAGCGGTCGAGATGGTCGTCGGAGACATTGAGCACCGTCGCCGCGGCAGGGTGGAGTGTCTCTGTGGTTTCCAGCTGAAAACTGGAGAGTTCCAGGACCCATATGTGCGGCAGGGCATTGGCATCCTGCGCGTCCATCAAGGCGACAAGCGCGGCAGGCGAGATGTTGCCGGCGACACCAACGGTCTTGCCCGTGGCGCGCAGCAAGTGTCCGCTCAGCGCCGTGGTCGTCGTCTTGCCGTTGGTGCCGGTGATTGCCAGCACCGGCGCGCTCTGGCCAAGGCGGCGCAAGCCTTGGGCAAACAGCTCGATTTCGCCGATTACCGGGATGCCGGCGGCGCGCCCCTGAACAATCACCATCAGGTCACCCGGGAGTCCCGGCGACAGAACCAGCAAATCGATGCCGGCAAGCAGCGCCTGGTCGAACTCGCCCGGCGAAAAGTCGGCGCCGGAGACACGGCGATTCAACTCGTCAAGATAGGGTGGTGCTGTCCGCGTATCCGCCACGCGCACGCTGGCACCCTGTCGCGCACACCAGAGCGCGGAGGCCAGCCCCGACTCGCCGAGGCCGAGGACGAGGACGTGTTTGCCGCGCAGATCCATTACCTGATCTTCAGCGTGGAGAGGCCGAACAGCACCAGCAGGATGGTGATGATCCAGAAGCGCACCACGACCTGGGTCTCCTTCCAGCCGGTCTGCTCGAAATGATGGTGCAGCGGCGCCATGAGCAGGATGCGGCGGCCTTCGCCGTAGCGCTTCTTGGTGTACTTGAACCAGCCGACCTGCAGCATCACCGACAGCGTCTCGGCGACGAAGACGCCGCCCATGATGAACAGCACGATCTCCTGGCGCGCCACCACCGCCACCGCACCCAGCGCGGCGCCCAGCGCCAGGGCGCCAACGTCGCCCATGAACACTTCCGCCG
>CAZYTN010000090.1:0-8838 GCA_964650115.1 uncultured Sulfuritalea sp. | reverse complement strand
ACCACCTGCATGGCCGAGGTGATCGGCGACGACCTCAACGCCTTCATCACCAACACCAAGAAGGCCGGGCATATTCCGATGGACTTCCCGGTGCCCTTCGCCCACACGCCGTCCTTCGTCGGCTCGCACGTCACCGGCTGGGACAACATGTTCGAAGGCATCATGCGTTCCTTCACGCTCAACACCATGGAAGGCAAGGTGGTCGGCTCCAACAAGAAACTCAACTTCGTGCCCGGCTTCGAGACTTATCTGGGCAACTTCCGCGTCATCAAGCGCATGATGGCCGAGATGGACGTCGATGCGACGCTGCTGTCGGATCCGACCGAAGTGCTCGACACTCCCGCCGACGGCGAGTTCCGCATGTACTCGGGCGGCACCACCCAGGCCGAGATCAAGGATGCGCCGAACGCCATCAGCACCATCCTGGTCCAGCCCTGGCAACTGGAAAAAACCAAAAAGTACGTCGAGAACACCTGGAACCATGAAGTGCCCAAGCTCAACATCCCGATGGGCATCGACTGGACCGACGAGTTCCTGATGAAGGTCTCCGAGCTGACCGGCAAGCCGATTCCTGCCTCGCTGGTCAAGGAACGCGGCCGCCTGGTGGACCTGATGTCGGACAGCCACGCCTGGCTGCATGGCAAGAAGTTCGCCCTCTACGGCGATCCGGATTTCGTCATGGGCATGGTCAAGATCCTGCTCGAATGCGGTGCCGAGCCGACCCACATCGTCTGCAACAATTCCAGCAAGCGCTGGGTCAAGGCGATCGAGAAACTGCTGGCGGAGAACCCCTTCGGCGTCAATGGCAAGGTCTATCCGGGTGCCGACCTGTGGCACATGCGCAGCCTGTGCTTCACCGACAAGCCGGATTTCCTGATCGGCAACAGCTACGGCAAGTTCATCCAGCGCGACACCCTGCACAAGGGCAAGGAGTTCGAGGTACCGCTGATCCGCATCGGCTTCCCGCTGTTCGACCGTCATCACCTGCACCGCCAGACGACGATCGGCTACGAAGGCGCCATGCAGGTCGTGACCACGCTGGTGAATGCGGTGCTGGAAAAGCTCGACGCCGACACCATGGGCATGGCCACGACCGACTACAACTTCGACCTGGTTCGTTAAGCACGATCGACGGGAACGGCCTGCCCTTCCCGTCGCCTGACCGAAGGAAAGTCACATGGCCAACATCATGGTCGCAAGGAATGCCGCCGGCGCCTACTCGTTCTACCTGCCCAAGCGCGACCTGGAGGACGCCATCGTCGCGATGGAGTTCGACAGCGCGGACAAGTGGGGTGGCGAGATCAGGCTCAACAACGGCGGCACCTATTACATCGAGCCGCAGGCCCTGCCTGCGCGCTTTCCCATCTCGCTACGGGCGCGGCGCATCGACGCCGCCGAATAGTCTGAAAGGAATTCATCATGGCAATGAAAATCATCCAGGCCGAATGCACCTCGTGCGGCGACTGCAAACCGGTCTGTCCGACCACCTCGATCACCGACAAGGGCAGCATTTTCAAGATCAACGTCGACACCTGCACCGAGTGCGAAGGCGAGCACGATTCGCCGGCCTGCCTCGATGCCTGCCCCGCGGGCGACGCCTGCATCGTGTTCATTTGAACACGATGCAATTTATCGCCCGCCCCCTCCCGGCCTCCCCCTCCCGGGGGAGGTGACTATCTGGCTCGCTGCGCTCGAAAGGAGTATCCCAGTGTCTGCATCCATAACCCGCGAAGCTGCGCTGCGCGTCGGCCTTGCCGCGCGCGAACTGGGCGACGCATTTGGCAACATTGCGGTCCGCGAACTGGTCGCGGCGCTGGCCGCGCGGCTCGACCTGCCGCTGACCGAAGCCAAGCTCAAGACTGTGACGGTCGCCGATCTGCAGGTGATCCTGCAGGGCGACGACATCGTCGAAACCGGCACGCCGAAAGACCAGCTCAAGCAGGCCGTGCGCCTGCTCTGGGGCGAAGGCGTGGCCCACAGCGAACTGCCGGCGCTGGCGTCCTACAAGGAGGGTGACATGCCCGGATCGCTTCGCGTCGCCTGCGCCTCGAACAACGGCGAACTGCTCGACGGCCATTTCGGTTCCTGCGAACGCTTCCTGATCTACCAGGTGTCGCCGGCCGAGGCACGCCTGATCGACCTGCGGCCGACGCTGGAGGCCGACCACGCCGAGGATCGCAACGTCGCGCGCGCCGCGCTGATCAATGATTGCCAGGTGGTCTATGTGCAATCCATCGGCGGCCCGGCGACGGCCAAGGTGGTGCGCGCCAATATCCATCCGGTGAAAGTCGGCGCTGGCGGTACGGCGCTCGAAACCCTGGTCAAGCTGCAGCAGGCGCTGAATTCGCCGCCGCCCTGGCTGGCGCGCGCCATGGGCGTCGAGGCCGGCTCGCTGGCGAAGTTTGTCGCCGCCGCGGAAGGCGCCGAGACATGATTGCCGCCGGCATGGTCGAACGGGTGGCGGATGCGGTGGCCGAGGCCAGCCCCTTCCTCGCCGACATCGATCTGCAGCACCTGCTGCGCGCCGAGCATGGCGGCCTGCGCGTGGTGGTCTGCAGCGACGACGACGTGCCCGCCAACATGCCGCCGGCCCTGGGCAATGCCCGTTGCAACCTCTACTACCTCGATGCCGGGGAACACTGCGTCAAGCTGACCCGCGATGCCGAAGCCGCCAGCGGGCTCGTCGTGGCGCTATTGGGTGAGTCACGCGGTGCCGATGCCGACTGAACGCCCGTACGGCGGGCACGTACTCGCCGTCGGCGCCGAATCTGCCCATTGCGCCACGCACTGCGGCGAATGCCGCCATGCCGCGACCCTGCTCGCCGCCGGTGCCTGCGACCCCCATGACGTCTGCGTCATGGCGCACAGCGGGCGCCGCATCGACAGATTCTTCAAGCGCCATCCGCAATACGCCGAGGGCTGCCTGCACGACGATTTCTGGGAGCGCCGCGCCATCGCCGCGCGCTATGCGTCGCTCGCGGCGATCCTGCCGCTGGCACGGGATGCCGACGAAGTGGTGCGTCGCGTGGTCGCCTCGCGCCTGGCGCCGGAAGACGTCGCCGGGCTGATGCACGACCCGGATCGCGAAGTGCGCATCACCGTGGCGCAGCGGCTGGCGCCGGAGCAGTTGCTGAAAATGGCCGGCGACCCCGACTACATGGTGCGCGTGGTGGTGGCGCAACGCCTGTCGCACGGCAAGCTGCCGCGCCTGGTCGACGACCCCGAGCGCGAGGTGCGCAAGGCCGTGGCGCGCCGCCTGCCGGCCTTCGCCCTGGCGCGCCTGTTGGACGATCCGGAAGTCGAAGTGCGGCGCATCGTCGCCGAGCGCGCCCTGCCCCAGGATGCCCAGCGCCTGCTCGACGACGAGGATTGGCTGGTACGTCTGGCGGCGGTGCGGCAGGCGCCGGTGGATGCCATTCGCGCGAGGCTTAATGACACCGAAGGCGAAGTACGCCGTGCGGCCTGGGAGCGCCTGCAGCAGGGTGCCGGAACGACGGAGCAGCGGAAATGAAGAATCAAACGAAGTGGGACGAGCTGTCGCGCCGGATCGCCGAACTCTGCGTCCGGATTCCGGCCTCGGCCGGCCCGGCCGTGCTGGCGCGCGAATTGTCGACACTCGCGCCCGAACTGGCCTTTCGCGAAGTCCTCGCCCGCGGCGGCTGGTACCGACTCGGCGGCGTGGTGGATGAGTCCGGTGCGCATCTGGCCGACGACCTGGAGCAATGGGCCGGCGCCGAACTTGCGGCGCGCGACGACGACATGGGCGCGCTGTGCGACGCCTATGCGGGTCGCGGCCTGCGCGCGACGCGGCTTGCCGGCCGCACCCATTACTTCGTCGCCGCCTGCGGGCCCGGCGCCACCGATTTCATCCAGATTGAAATCGAGGAACTGCAGGAAGTGGTCTGTCATGCGCTGTTCGAGGGCGACACGGTGCCGACGGGCATCGAGGAGCTGGTCGATCCACGCGGCGGCGAGGACGGCTGTGGCGCGGCGGCGCGGCCGCTGGGTGCGCCCTTCATGGCCCTGCGCCGGCTGACGCCGATCGGCAGCTTCCTGGCGCGCATGGCAAGCCAGAAGCCCGAGCCGCAGCCCATCCATCGCTTCATCGATGCCTGGGAAAAATCCAGCGCCGGGGCCGTCACGCAGTTCTCCAACCACTGGGTGCTGGCGGTGCGCGAGCATCTCGACCGCTATCGGCAAGCCATTCTGCATGCCACGCCGGTGGCGGCACTGAACGGCGCGCCGCCGAAATTCGCCGCCGCCTTCGGCATGCAGGGCCTGGCGCTGCACGACGCGCTGGCGCGCTACGACAAGGCCGCCGGCTACCCGATGGCCTGGTTCTTCCACATGCTGACCACGCGCAGCGCACCGCACGCCCTGGCCACTGCCGTGATCGACGATCTGCAGGCCGGCTTCCACTACCTGCCGGATCGCGACGCGGCCGTGGTCAAGGACTGGCTGTACCGGCCCTACGGGTTCTGAAGCGCCGTACCACCAGCGCCGACTTTTCGAAGCCGAGCCGCTGATAGAAGTCCAGCGCGGCGCCGTTGTCCTTGTCGGCCAGCAGCGTGACGCGGCTCATGCCCTGGCTGGCAGCCCAGCCCAGCACATGCTCGACCAGGCGCCGGCCGTGGCCGCCGCCGCGGTGGCTGGCGGCAAGGATCACGTCTTCGAGGATCAGCACCGGGCCGCCTTCTGCGGTGCTGATGCTGATCAGCGCATTGGCCATGCCCACCGCGCGGCCGGCATCGCGCAGCACGAAAAGGCGGCCGTGGGCCGGATGGTCGAGGATCCAGCGCAACGCGGCGAGCTGCTTGGCGCGGTCCGGCGCGAAGTCGGCTTCCAGCGTGAACAGTTCGCCGAGCAGACCGGCCAAGGCGTCGAGATCGGCGGTCCCGGCGAAGTCGATTTGCATGGCGTGAAGCGGCCCCACGGCGCGCGCGCGCCCGATCGCATCTGCCACGGCTACTCCGCCGCGCCCGTCCGCACCAGGCGGAATGCCGAGCTGGCGCCCGGCGGTACCTGGGCAATCGGCTCGAAAACGCAGCCCGGCCCCGCCGCTTCGCGCACCGCGCCGGTCACCAGGATCTCGTGGGCGCTGGCAATGTCCTCGCCGAGCTTGGCCGCCGCATTCACCTCGCCGCCGAAAACGTCGCGGTCGCCGATGCGCAGCAGGCGGCCGAAACCGAGACCCACGCCGAGCGCGAGTTGCTCCGCCGGTTCGCAGTGAGCGGTGTAGTCGCGGCACAGGCGCTGCATCTCGCAGGCGCAATCGATGGCCTTGTCCACCTTGCGGAAGATGACCATCATGCTGTCGCCCTCGACCTTGAGCAGGATGCCGTCGTGGCGGTCGATGCAGGGGATCAGCAGGCGCTGCGACTCGTGGATGACCTGCAGGAAATGGATGATGCCGAAGGAACTGACGCCGCTCGAAAAGCCGACCAGGTCGGTGAACATCACCGCCCATTCCTCGCCGAACAGGTCCCAGATGCGCTCGTCGATCTGCGCCTTGTCCGCGCCGGGACGCAGGCGTTCGGCGATCAGCTGTTCGAGGCGGTCTTCCGAGGCGCTCAGTTCGACCTTGCGGGCGTGCGTCATGTCATGCGCTCCTGGCCGTGGGGTGTTCCGAATGTAGCACAGGCGACTAGGCCGGGCCACGGCCGGATTCGCCATCGGCCGTCAGCCGATCAGCGCCACGGCCTTGATCTGCACCCAGACTTCGCGCCCCGGCGCGAGGTCGAGGCGCTGCGCCGAACGCCGCGTCAGGCGCGCCAGCAAGGTGGTTGCGCCGATGCGCAGCTGCACCAGGACCGCCGACGGATGGTCCTCGCCGGCGTGCGCGATGACCGTGGCCGGCAGCAGGTTCATGATGCTGACGTCGTCGTGGCGGCTGTTGGCGATCGACACGTCGCGCGCCAGGATGCGCACGCGCACGCGGCGCCCCACGGGCACGCCGCTGTCGCGCACCCAGAGTTCGCCGCCGTCGAATTCGACGCGCGCCAGGTGCCACTCGGCATCGCGTTCGGCCACCGTCGCCGCGAACACCGCGCCGGCATCCTCGCCGAGGCGGATCGGCAGGTCGATGCGCGCCAGGGTTTCGGCCAGCGGCCCCTGCGCCACGGCGCGGCCGTTTTCCATGACGACGAGGTGATCGGCCAGGCGCGCCACTTCGTCGGCGGCGTGGCTGACATAGATCACGGGGATGTCCAGCTCATCACGCAAGCGTTCGAGGTAGGGCAGGATTTCCTGCTTGCGCGCCAGGTCGAGCGCGGCCAGCGGCTCGTCCAGCAGCAGCAGGCGCGGCGTCGTGAGCAGGGCGCGGGCGATCGCCACGCGCTGCTGTTCGCCGCCCGAGAGGCGCTCGGGCAGGCGCTCGAGCAGGGGGCCGAGGCCGAGCAGCTCGACGATGGCATCGCGCTTGATCGCGTTCGTGCCCCGGCTGCGGCGGGCGCCGAAGTCGAGATTGCGTGCCACGTCGAGATGGGCGAACAGGCGCGCGTCCTGGAACACGTAGCCCAGCGGGCGCCGATGGGTCGGCACGAAGTGCGCGTCGTCCTGCCAGGATTCGCCATTCACTTCGAGCCGGCCGGCGCCGCGCTCCAGGCCGGCGATGCAGCGCAGCAGCGTGGTCTTGCCGCAGCCGGACTGGCCGAACACCGCGCTGACGCCGCTGCCCGGCAGGTCGAGATCGACATCGAGGGTGAAGCCCGGATGGTTCAGCCGGAATTGCGCCCGGATGCTCATGGGCGACACGCCGGGCCGCCCCAAGTGGCGCCGCCCCCTGGGGGGAGAACCGAGCGAAGCGAGGTTGTCGGGGGGGTCATTTCCGGCGTCCCGTTGGATTCAAGGTGTACAGCGCCAGCAGCACGAGGAAGGAGAAGGCCAGCATGCCGCCGGCCAGCCAGTGCGCCTGGCCGTATTCGAGCGCCTCGACGTGGTCGTAGATCAGCACCGAGACGACGCGCGTTTTGTCCGGGATGTTGCCGCCTATCATCAGCACCACGCCGAATTCGCCGACGGTATGGGCGAAGCCCAGTATCGTCGCGGTGAGGAAGCCCGGTTTCGCCAGCGGCAGGGCGACGCTGAAGAAGGCATCGAGCGGCGAGGCGCGCAAGGTGGCCGCGGCTTCCAGCGGCCGCTCGCCGATGGCCTCGAAGGCGTTCTGGATCGGCTGCACGACGAAGGGCATGGAATAGAACACCGAGGCGACGACGAGGCCCCAGAAGGTGAAGGGCAGCAGGCCGATGCCGGCCCATTGCGTGAATTGCCCGACCACGCCCTGCGGGCCCATCAGCAGCAGCAGGTAGAAGCCGATTACCGTCGGCGGCAGCACGATGGGCAGCGCCACCACGGCGCCGACCGGGCCCTTCCACCAGGAGCGCGTGCGCGCCAGCCACCAGGCGATCGGCGTGCCGATCAGCAACAGCAGCACGGTGGTGACGGTCGCCAGCTTGAGCGTCAGCCAGATCGCGGCGAGGTCGGCAACGAGGTTGGGTAGGCTCGGCATGGGGCGAATGCTAGCGCGATATCGCCGGGCGGCACAGTCCGATCAGATTTCGTAGCCGAAGGACCTGATGATGGTCTTCGCCTTGTCGCCCTTGAGGTACTTGAGCCAGGCTTCGGCGGCGGGCTTGCCGCGGCCGCGGTCGAGCAGCACGGCATCCTGCCGGATGGGTTGGTGCAGATTGGCCGGCACGATCCAGGCGGAACCCGCGGCGAGCTTGCCGTCCCTGAACACCTGCGACAGGGCGACGAAGCCCAGCTCGGCGTTGCCCGTGGCGACGAACTGATGGGCCTGGGCGATGTTTTCGGCCACGACCAGCCTGGCCTGCACGGTATCGAGCAACTTGAGCGCGGTCAGCGCCTCGATGGCGGCGGCGCCGTAGGGGGCGAGTTTCGGGTTGGCGATGGCGAGGTGACTGAACCCGCCCTGCTTCAGCACCGCGCCCTGGTCATCCACGTAGCCGGACTTTGCCGACCACAGCACGAGGCGGCCGCTGGCATAGGTGTAGCGACTGCCGGCCACCGCGGCGCCTTCCCTTTCCAGCTTCGCCGGGGTTTCCTCATCGGCAGCCAGCAGCACCTCGAAAGGCGCGCCGTTCCTGATCTGCGCGTGGAACTTGCCGGTGCCGCCGAAGACCAGCGTGGCCGTGTGGCCGGTCTCCTTGCCGAAATCGGCGGCAATCTGTTTCGCCGGCGCGGCGAAGTTGGCGGCGACGGCGACCGGCACCTCGCCGGCGCAGGTCAGGGTGGTGACGCATAGAAGAAGGGCAGGGAAGAGAAGTCTCACGTTTCCGGTCCGAAGCAGACCGGATAATCGCAGCAATTGGCGCAACTGGGGGATTTGCAGATCAGCACGTCCGCCGCCTCGCAGAGCTGGCGATAAAAGAACTTCTTCCACTTCATGTCGCCGGCGTTCTTCAGCTTGAGCGCGGTGAAGCGCGTCTGCATCAGGGCATTGAGTTCGACCCGGCTGGGCAGGCCGAGGTCCTGCCAGAGGTGCTTGTCGGCCATGCTCGCGGTGGCGACGGCGTGGGCCAGCCAGCGCGTATCGGGCGCGTCGCTGGTCCGGTGCGCGAGCAGCAGGTCCACCAGCTCGTCGAATTCGTCCATGGCGGGGCGCGCCTCCGCCTCCGCCTGCTCGCGCCAGATGTGCAGCAACGGGCGCAAGGGCGCCGCGCCGGGAAAGTAGCTCACCAGCACCGCATCGAGTTCGCGCGCATCGAGCCCGGCGACTGGTGCCCGCCACGGGCCGCGCCGGCGCGGCGCCAGCGCGATGGTGCCGGCCAGCGCCTGGGTCTCGGGCAGGTCCGGGTAACTGGCGAAGGCCAGCAGGTG
>CAZYTN010000089.1:0-8876 GCA_964650115.1 uncultured Sulfuritalea sp. | reverse complement strand
TTCCATTTCAATGGCCACAAGCTCCTGGCGGAACATCCCGCATGCGCCGAGGCGCTGGCCAAGCTGCGCATCAATCCGGGCAATGTCGGCAAGGGAGCGAAGCGCGACGAGCAGTTCGCCCGGCTGATCGAAATCGCCTGCCGCTACGACAAGCCGATTCGCATCGGGGTGAACTGGGGCAGCCTTGATCAGGCTTTGCTGGCCCGCATCATGGACGAAAACGCCAGGCGCGCCGAGCCGAAGGATGCCACCGAGATCATGCGCGAGGCGATGGTGACTTCCGCGCTGGAATCGGCGGCGCAGGCGGAGCAGCTAGGGCTGGCCGGCGATCGCATCGTGCTTTCGTGCAAGGTTTCCGGCGTGCAGGATCTCATCGCGATTTATCGCGAACTCGCGCTACGCTGCGATTACCCGCTGCATCTGGGGCTGACCGAGGCCGGCATGGGCAGCAAGGGCATCGTTGCCTCGACCGCCGCGCTCGGCGTGCTGCTGCAGGAAGGCATCGGTGACACGATCCGCGTCTCGCTGACCCCCGAGCCCAACGGCGACCGCACGCGCGAAGTCATTGTCGCCCAGGAAATCCTGCAGACCATGGGCTTGCGCGCCTTCACTCCGCTCGTCGCGGCCTGTCCCGGATGCGGGCGCACCACCAGCACGGTGTTTCAGGAACTGGCGCAGGACATCCAGAGTTACGTGCGCGAGCGCATGCCGGAATGGCGCCTGACACGAGTGGGCGTCGAGAACATGACGCTGGCCGTAATGGGTTGCGTGGTGAATGGGCCCGGCGAAAGCAAGCATGCCAGCATAGGCATTTCGCTGCCGGGCACGGGCGAGGCGCCCGTAGCGCCGGTATATGTCGATGGCGAGCGCGTCATCACGCTGCGTGGCGACAACATCGCCGCCGAGTTCCGCGCCATCGTCGACGACTACGTAAAGAAACAATATCCCGAAAGGCAAAGCCATTAGCCGCAGAGTTCACGGTGGGCGCAGAGAAGATTGTCTTGCCCTATGATCGCCGTGCTCTCAGTGGCTGACAGATTTTTATGAGCCAGGTATTGCAAGCCATCCGCGGCATGAATGACATCCTGCCAGTCGACGCCGAACTCTGGGAGCAGTTCGAGGAAGCCGTGCGCGACTGGTTGGGCGCCTATGGCTACCGTCCGATCCGCATGCCCATGGTCGAGCCAACGCCGCTGTTCGCGCGCGCGATTGGCGAGGTAACCGACATCGTCGAGAAGGAAATGTATTCCTTCGAGGACGCCCTGAACGGCGAAAGCCTGACGCTGCGTCCCGAGGGCACGGCGTCCTGCGTGCGTGCCGTGCTGCAGCACAACCTGCTCTACGACGGGCCCAAGCGCCTGTGGTACATGGGGCCGATGTTTCGCCACGAACGGCCGCAGAAGGGGCGCTACCGCCAGTTTCATCAGGTCGGTGTCGAAGCCATGGGTTTTGCAGGACCGGACATCGATGCGGAACAGATCGCCATGTGCGCGCGCCTGTGGGACGACCTCGGGCTCGAGGGCATTCGGCTCGAAATCAATTCGCTCGGGCAGAGCGAGGAGCGTGCGCGCCACCGGACTGACCTGCTCGCCTATCTCGAACGTCATCACGATCAACTCGATGCCGAGGCCCAGCGCCGGCTGCATAGCAATCCCCTGCGCATTCTGGATACCAAGAATCCTGCGATGCAGGTTCTGGTCGAGGCGGCGCCGAAGCTGATCGACTATCTCGGCGAGGAATCCCTCAAGCACTTCGAGGGGGTGCAGCAACTGCTCAAGGATGCGGCGATTCCATATCGCATCAATCCGCGCCTAGTGCGTGGACTGGACTACTACAACCTCACCGTGTTCGAGTGGGTCACCGACCAGCTCGGCGCGCAGGGCACTGTCTGTGCCGGCGGTCGCTACGACGGCCTGATTGCGCAACTCGGCGGCAAGTCCGCCCCGGCCTGCGGTTTCGCCATGGGCATCGAGCGGCTGCTCGCGCTATGGCGCGATCAGGGCCACCGTCACGAAGCCCCGGCGCCCGATGCCTATCTCGTGCATCAGGGCGAAGCCGCCGGACGTTTTGCCTTTCGCGTCGCCGAAGCCCTGCGCAGCGCCGGTTTTGCGATCCACCTGCATTGCGGCGGCGGCAGCTTCAAGTCGCAAATGAAAAAGGCCGACAGTTCCGGCGCGCAGATTGCGTTGATAGTCGGCGATGACGAGACGGCGGCCAATGCCGTGAGCGTGAAGCTTCTGCGCTCCGGCTTCGATCAGCCGGCGGCGCAGGTGCGCGTGAGTTTTGATGATCTGGCCGAGCATCTCGGCAATATTCTTTTCCCCATGGAAGGCGACAATGGCAACCTATGACCTGGAAGAACAGGAACAGCTCGACGAGCTGAAGACCTGGTGGAAGATGTACGGCAATATCGTGACCGGAATCCTGGTTGCGGTCGCTTTGGCGGTGGCCGCCTGGCAAGGCTGGAACTGGTGGCAGCGACAGCAGGCAGTGCAGGCATCGGTTGTATTCTCCGCGCTGCAGACTGCAGCGGGGCAGAGGGACGCCAAGCGTGCGCGCGAACTGGCCGGCGAACTGATCGACAAGTACTCTGTTACCAACTATGCCGGCATGGGAGCGCTGCTGGCAGCGCGGGTGCAGGTCGATGCGGGAGATGCGAGGAATGCCCGTGAGCAGCTGGCCTGGGCCGCGGAAAGTGCCAGGGATCCCGGCCTGCGAGATTTGGCACGCTTGCGGCTGGCGGCCGTGATGCTCGACGAGAAGGCCTACGATGAGGCCATGAAGCAGCTTGTCGCCGAACCGGGCGCTGCATTTGCGCCGCGTTTCGCGGAACTGCGCGGTGACATTTTTGCTGCCCAGGGAAAATCCGTCGAGGCACGCAATTCCTACGATCTCGCGCTGACAAGATTCGATGCCTTGGCCAAGGACGATGAGAACAGGCAGCGTGGGGCTTACAAGGATGTCGTCCAGACCAAACGTGATTCATTGGGCGCGGTCAAGTGAAACCCTTGTCATTGCATCTGATTGCCGTCGTTTCGGCGTTGTTGCTTGCGGCCTGCTCGTCGGTGGAGAAGCTGAATCCCTTCGGTTCCAGCGACCCAAAGGTCAAGCCGACGGAACTGACTGTTATCCAGCCTACTGCGGAACTGATGATTCTGTGGAAGGAAAACATTGGCAGTGCCGGTGCATTCACCTTCTCGCCCGCGGTAGTGGGTGACAGCGTCTATGCGGCCGCCCGTGAAGGGACCGTGGCACGCTTCGACGGCGGACGCCAGGTCTGGCGCATCAGTGCCGGCCAGCCGATCTCGGGCGGCGTCGGCAGCGACGGCAAACTGGTGGTGGTCGGCACGCCCAAAGGCGAAGTCCTGGCCTTCGACGCGGCCACCGGGCGCGAGACATGGAAGGCGCGCGTGAGCTCGGAAGTGCTGGCCGCGCCGGCGGTGGCCGAGGGGCTGGCGATCGTTCGTTCAGGCGATTCCCGCATTTTCGGCTTCGACGTCGTGGATGGCAAACGGCGCTGGGTCTATCAGCGCAGCATGCCGACCCTGTCGCTGCGCTCGAACGTAGGTGTGCTCCCGGCCGGGAAGGTGACGCTCGCCGGATTCCCCGGCGGCAAGCTGGTCGCGATCGCCAACAACAATGGTGCCGCTGTATGGGAAGTGACAGTTGCCTTGCCCAAGGGCGCCACCGAACTGGAGCGAGTCGCCGATGTCACCAGTTCGCCCGTGATCAGCGGCGCCACTGTCTGCGCCGCGGCATTCCAGGGACGCGCCGCCTGCTTCGACAGCAACACTGGCAATACGCTGTGGTCGCGCGACATGTCATCCAGCGCCGGCCTCGATATCGACAATCGCTACGTCTACGTTACGGATGACAAGGGCGCGGTACACGCGCTGGATCGCAATAGCGGAGCCAGTATCTGGAAGCAGAACAAACTTTCCCTGCGCGGACTGTCGCGCCCCCTGGCACTTGGTGGCGGCCGCGTGGCGGTCGCGGACTACCAGGGTGTGGTGCATCTGCTGCGCCAGGAGGATGGGGCTTTTGCGGCGCGCGCCACTACCGATGGCAGTGCGGTGCGGGCAGAACCGCTGCGCTTCGGCGCCGGCATGCTGGTACAGACCGCAAATGGCGGACTGTATGCGCTGGAAGCCCGTTAGCCTGCCGGTGATTCCTCATGCAACCAGAGCCGCCGGTGCTGGCATAGGATGAAACCCATCCTGGTGATCGTCGGCCGGCCGAATGTCGGCAAGTCGACCCTGTTCAATCGACTCACGCGCTCGCGCGACGCGCTGGTGGCGGACCAGCCGGGCCTGACCCGGGATCGCCACTACGGACATGGCCGGCTGGGCAACAAGCCCTATCTGGTGGTCGATACCGGGGGCTTCGAGCCGCAGGCCAAGGAAGGCATCGTGCTTGAAATGGCGCGCCAGGCCGAGGCGGCGATTGCCGAGGCCGATGTGCTGGTTTTCCTGGTTGATGTGCGCACCGGCCTGGCGCCGCAGGACAAAATCATTGCCGAACTGTTGCGCCGCAGCGGGCGACCGGTATTGCTGGCCGCGAACAAGGGCGAGGGCATGGATCGCGCAGTGGTGGCGGCGGAGTTCTATGAACTGGGTTGCGGCGATCCTTACGTCATTTCCTCGGCGCACGGCGAAGGTGTGCGGGAACTGATCGACCTGGCGCTGGCGCCTTTTTCGGCCGACAGCGAAGCGGATGACGAAGGGGGCGGTCCGCGCGTGGCCATCGCCGGCAGGCCGAATGTCGGCAAAAGCACACTGGTGAATACCCTGCTCGGTGAAGAACGGATGATCGCCTTCGATATGCCCGGCACCACGCGCGACGCCATCGAGGTACCGTTCGAACGCAATGGCCGCGCCTATACCTTGATTGATACGGCAGGCCTGCGGCGCCGCGGCCGCGTGTTCGAGACCATCGAAAAGTTTTCAGTGATCAAGACCCTGCAGGCCGTCGAGGAGTCCAATGTGGTGGTGCTGATGGTCGACGCCACCCAGGAAATCTCCGACCAGGACGCGCACATAGCCGGCTTCGTCATCGACGCCGGGCGGGCGCTGGTGGTCGCCGTAAACAAGTGGGATGCGGTGGACGACTATCGCCGCGAGCAGATCAAGCTGGACATCGCGCGCAAGCTGAACTTCCTCGGTTTTGCCCGCGTGCATTATGTCTCTGCGCTCAAAGGCCAGGGCATCGCCGGCATTCTGACTTCAGTGGACAAGGCCTACGCTGCCGCCATGGCCAAGCTGTCGACGCCGAAACTGACGCGCGTGCTGATCGCCGCCGTCGAGAAGCAGACGCCGCCGCGCCATGGCGCCTTCCGCCCCAAGCTGCGCTACGCCCATCAGGGCGGCAGCAATCCGCCGATCATCGTGATTCACGGCAATGCGCTGGAGCACATCCCGGCTTCCTATACCCGCTATCTCGAGCGCTACTTTCTCGAGGCCTTCAAGCTGCAGGGCACGCCGCTGCGCATCCAATACAAGACCAGCAAAAATCCCTTTGCCAATGAAGGTCGGCCGGCAAAGGCCAAGCTCCGGCGCGAAAAGTGAAAGTCGGCGCTGGTGGCACGGCGAAGTAAAATCGATTACAGTAATTCACTCAAAAAACCAACAATCCTCAAAGGATCGCCATCATGAGCAATAAAGGGCAAATGTTACAAGACCCGTTTCTGAACACGCTGCGTCGCGAGCACGTTCAGGTTTCCATCTACCTGGTCAACGGTATCAAGTTGCAGGGGCAGATCGAATCCTTCGATCAGTATGTGGTTCTTCTCAAGAACACGGTGACCCAGATGGTGTACAAGCACGCCATTTCCACGGTCGTTCCCGCACGTCCGGTCAATTTTGCGTCGGAAGCCGAAGCCGATTGATCTCCGCGCGTCGCCGCTGGCGATGGGCGATAAGGCCTCGCCCTGATGTTTGAGCGTCCCGCCAGCGGCGAAAAGGCAATTCTCGTACAACTTGATTTCGGTGAAGGCGACTTTGCCGAGCGCCTTTCCGAATTCAATCTGCTGGTGAGTAGCGCCGGTGCGCGGTCGTTGGCCGTGGTTTCGGGGAAGCGGGCGAGGCCCGATCCGGCGCTGTTTGCCGGCAAGGGCAAGGCCATCGAGATCGGCGCTGCCGTGCGCCTGCATGAGGCCGATGTCGTCCTCTTCAACCATGAACTTTCACCCGGCCAGCAGCGCAACCTGGAGAGGGCTCTCGAGTGCCGCGTTGTAGACCGCAGCAGTCTGATCCTGGACATCTTTGCCCTGCGCGCCAAAAGCCATGAGGGCAAGCTGCAGGTTGAACTGGCCCAGCTTCAGCATCTGGCGACCCGACTGGTACGCGGCTGGACACACCTCGAGCGGCAGAAGGGCGGCATTGGCCTGCGCGGTCCGGGCGAAAAGCAGCTTGAAACCGACCGTCGTCTCCTCGGCAAGCGCGTGGCACTGCTCAAGGACCGGCTGAAACGGTTGGAGCGTCAGCGCGCAGTGCGCAGGCGTGCGCGCAGCCGCGGCGAGGTGCTGGCGATTTCACTGGTGGGCTACACCAACGCCGGCAAGAGCACGCTTTTCAATGCCTTGACCAGGGCCGGTGCCTATGCTGCCGACCAGTTGTTCGCTACGCTGGACACCACCTCGCGGCGCGTATTCGTCGAGGGTGCCGGGCCGATTGTTCTGTCCGATACGGTCGGCTTCATTCGCGATCTGCCGCATGCCCTGGTAGCGGCTTTTCAGGCCACGCTGGAAGAGACCGCGCAGGCCGATTTGCTGCTGCACGTGGTTGATTCCGCCAGTCCTGACCGCGACCAGCAGATTCGGGCGGTAGAGGCGGTTTTGAAGGAGATCGGGGCGCTCGAGGCGCCACAGATAATGGTGTGGAACAAGATCGACCTGACGGCGGCCAGGCCCGCAATCGAGCGTGACGACTGTGGTAACATTTCCAGCGTTCGACTCAGTGCCCGCAGCGGAGCAGGGCTGTCCATGTTGCGCGAGGCTTTGGCCGAAGTGGCAAGTCGGCATCATGATTTTCCCGCAGCAGCAGCCTGAGAGTTCCCTTACTGTTTCTCCTTCTTCTACTTCCCAAACCATATACACGTGATAGCTGGAATCCTCATGTCCCTCAACGACCACGGCTGGGGTAATCAGCCGGGTGGCGGCAAGCGCGGTGGTGGCAATCAAGGCCCTCCCGATCTCGAAGAGCTCTGGCGCGATTTCAATCGCCGCTTGTCCGGACTGTTCGGCAACAAGGGCGGTGGCAGTGACGACGGTGGTGGCGGTGGCGATGCGCAGAACCGCATGCCCTCGATCAGTCCCAGGCAGTTCGGTGGCGGCATCGGCGTCATCCTGATGCTGGTGGCCATAGTCTGGCTGGGCAGCAGCTTCTACATTGTCGATGCCTCGCAGCGAGGCGTGGTGTTGCAGTTCGGCCGCTACAAGGAAACCACCGAGCCTGGCCTGCGCTGGCGTTTGCCGTGGCCGATCCAGAGCCATGAAATCGTCAATGTCACCGGCGTACGCACGGTCGAAGTCGGCTATCGCGGCTCGGACAAGAACAAGGTTCTCAAAGAAGCGCTGATGCTCACCGACGACGAGAACATCGTCAACGTTCAGTTCGCCGTGCAGTACCTGCTATCCGATCCGCAGGCCTACCTGTTCAACAATCGCCATCCTGACGATGCCGTCATGCAGGCGGCGGAAACCGCGATTCGCGAAGTGGTCGGCAAGAACAAGATGGACTTCGTACTCTACGAGGGGCGCGACCAGATCGCCGCAAATACCCAGAAGCTGATTCAGGAGATCCTTGATCGCTACAAGACCGGCATCCTTATCCGCTCGGTGAACATGCAGAGCACCCAGCCGCCGGAACAGGTGCAGGCCGCCTTCGATGACGCCGTCAAGGCAGGGCAGGACCGCGAGCGGCAGAAGAACGAAGGCCAGGCCTACGCCAATGACGTGATTCCCCGGGCGCGTGGCGCGGCATCGCGGTTGATGGAGGAAGCCACCGGTTATCGGCAACGCATCATCGTCACTGCCGAGGGAGATGCGTCGCGCTTCAGGCAGATTCTTACCGAATACAGCAAGGCGCCGGAAGTGACGCGCAGCCGCATGTATCTTGAAACCGTGCAACAGGTTTACGCCAATACCAGCAAGGTGATGCTCGACGCCAAGGGGCCGGGCAACCTGCTCTATCTGCCACTCGACAAGCTGATGCAGGCGGCCGGTGCCGCAACGGCTGCGCCGGCGACAGCCGATGTTGCACCGGTACCACGCGTCAGTTCCGGAGCAGCGGTTGCCACGCCCGACGCGCCGCCGCAGACGGAGCGCTCAGCACCGGGTGATGCGCGCGCGCGCGGCAACCTGGGCTCGCGCGAGCGGGGAGAACGTTGATGCAGCGCCATCTATCTTTCGTTGCCTCGTTCATCTTTGGCTTGCTGGCGCTGTTCGCGATGACGATTTTTACCGTCGATCAGCGGCAGTTCGCGATCATTTTCCAGCTTGGCGAAATCAAGGAAGTCGTTTCCGAGCCGGGCCTGGCATTCAAGTGGCCGCTGATCCAGAACGTGCGGATATTCGACAAGCGCATTCTGACGCTGGACGCCCCCGAGCCGGAGCGCTTTCTGACCGCCGAGAAGAAGCCGGTGCTGGTGGATTCCTTCGTCAAATGGCGCATCCATGACGTCAAGCAGTTCTACGTCTCGGTCGGCGGCGATGAAACTCTGGCCAGAACGCGGCTGTCACAGACCGTCAATGCAGGCTTGCGCGAAGAGTTCGGCCGGCGCACGGTGCATGACGTGGTCTCCGGCGCGCGCGACGACATCATGGTCGTAGTGAAGAAGAAGGCCGATACCGAGATGCGCGCGATCGGTGTCGAAATTGT
>CAZYTN010000088.1:0-8884 GCA_964650115.1 uncultured Sulfuritalea sp. | reverse complement strand
GCGCCACCAGTTCCTTGCCGGTGCCGGATTCGCCGTTGATCAGCACCGTGGCGTGAGACTGGGAAAGCCGGCCGATGGCGCGAAAGACTTCTTGCAACGCCGCGCCCTGCCCCAGTATCTCGGGCATGGCGCTGGTTTCTACTGTTGCACCATTCTGGTGCGATGCTTGTGTAATGGCCCGACGCACCAGATCCACCGCCTGATCGACATCGAAGGGCTTGGGCAGGTATTCGAAGGCGCCCCCCTGGAAGGCCGCCACGGCGGAATCGAGGTCCGAATAGGCGGTCATGATGATGACCGGCAGATCGGGATAGTGCTCCCTTACATGCCGCAGGAGATCGAGCCCGCTGCTGCCCGGCATGCGAATGTCGGAGATCAGCACCTGGGGTCGCTGGCCCTGGCCGAGCGCCGCAAGTGCTTCGTCGGCGGAGCCCAGGCATTTGGCGGCAATGTTCTCCCGGCCGAGAGCCTTTTCCAGCACCCAGCGGATGGAGCGGTCGTCGTCGATGATCCAGACCGGGTTCATGGTCTGCCGCCGCGGCTGGCAGGTGGGGAAAAGTCGTGCATCATTCTTCCTTCTTTTTTGGCTTCGGCATGACGCCTGCATTGGCAGGCATTAGTCTTCACTGAAACTGCGTTTTCTGGTCAGCGGCAGCATCAGTGAAAAACAGGTGCGACCGGGACGTGAAGTGACTTCTATGGTGCCGCCATGTTGCTGAATGAAGCTCTGGGCGATGGTAAGGCCAAGACCACTGCCATTTTCACGACCCGACACCAGCGGATAAAAGATCTTGTCGCGAATGTTTTCCGGAATGCCCGGGCCGTTGTCGATCACTCGCAATTCGAGTGCCAGCTGATAGTGCTTCTTGGCCAAGGTGACTTGTCGCGCCGCCCGGGTGCGGAAAATGATTTCGCCCTTGCCTTGCATGGCCTGCGCCGCGTTGCGCGAGATGTTGAGAATGGCCTGCAGCAATTGCTCGCGGTCGCCGGTGATGTCGGGCAGCGAGGTGTCGTAGTCGCGGCGGACGGAGACGTCATGGTATTCGGCGTGGATCAGGCGCCGCACGCGTTCGAGAATTTCGTGAATGCTTGCCAGCGCCGGCTGCATGACGCGATGCGACGAGAGCAGGCGCTGCATCAGATCCTGCAGGCGGTCGGCTTCCTGGATGATCACCTGGGTGTACTCTTTCAGGTGTTCGCTGGCCAGTTCGCGTTCCAGCAACTGCGCCGAGCCGCGAATACCGCCGAGCGGGTTCTTGATCTCGTGCGCCAGGTTGCGCACCAGTTCGCGATTGGCCTGCTGTTGCTGGGCCAGCTGTTCCTCGCGCGCGGCCTTCAACTGCTGATCGATCGGGCGCACTTCCAGCAACAGGCGGGCATTGCCGGCTTCCACCGGGGTTACCGTGCAATCGACGTGCAGCTGAACATCCTGCGCAAGCTCGATCATGATGTTGTGACCGGTATGGCCCCAGTTGTTTTTCAGCGCGTTGTCGAGTGCCGCGGAAAGCTCGGGCGGCTCGCCCATCAGTCGCTGCAGGGGCTGGCCGAGGAGCTGTCGCGAACTGACGGAAAACAGATTCTGCGCGGCCGGGTTGAGGTGGCGGATGATCAGCCTGGCATCAACCAGCACGACAGCGGAGGAAAGCAGATCCAGTCCGCTGAAGGCGTCGAAAGATTCGGTGGCGTTCGGGTTCATGACAAGTGCTTCCTGCAAGAAACGCACCAGCCGCTAGTAGTCTGCTTCAGAGCTTGTGAAGAAATCGTCCCCCAAGGGGACTTCCTTCGGGGCGTAGCCGCTGGGCCGCAGCGGGGTGCGGCCGCAACGCAGCTACCGGAACATGTGTCGTTATACGTGAGGGCGAGGCGGGGTTTCGCAAAGCATGCTTTGCGCCGCCGCAGCCGGCCCGGTGTGCAAACCGGGCTGTGGACGAGCACCGCCCAATCCCCGATCCGGCACGCGCAGTAGATTTATCCACAAGCTCTCAGCGCAGGTTGCCGAGTTCTTTCTTCAGCGACCCGATATTTCGTTCATGCAGCGCCACGGTATCGCGCAGCGGCTGGAGCTTGTCCGGTGGCTGGCTGCCGGCGTCGAACAGGGCTTTTTTGGCCTTTTCAAGGTTCTGCTGCTCATTGGCGAGTTCCTTGTCGAGAATTGCGCGACGATCGCCATCGCGGGCCTTCTGTTCGTTGCCTGAAACGCGCGGGAAATCGCCGGGTGTCGGTGTTGCAGCCGGGTGCGGCTTGGCCCCGCTGGCGGCGGGTGCGGCAGGCGGCGCCTGATAAGACAACACCGTACAGGTTTTCTTGGTGGTCTTCTGGTTGGTGTACAGCACAACACCCGACTCGTCGGTGCACTTGTACAAGGTATTGGCCGTCGCCGCCAACGGCAGCAGAAGCGGCAGGGCAAGAAGCAGAATCTTCATGGCAATCAGTGTATGTCAATTGCCGAAAAAAATGGACGGGCAAGCCCGTCCATTTTGTTTCCGCATATTGCGCAGGGTTTCATCCGTAGCGGCGAGCTCAGCGCATTTTGCCGGCCCGCCTGCTACGCATGGGCTTCTTCAGATCGAGTAGTACATCTCGTACTCGAGCGGATGGGTGGTCATGCGGAAGCGCGTGACTTCCTCCATCCGGAGTTCGATGTAGGCATCGATCATCTCGTTGCTGAAGACGCCGCCGCGCAACAGGAATTCGCGGCCATTGTCGAGGTAATCCAGCGCCTGTTCCAGGCTGGAGCAGACGGTGGGGATCTTCGCGTCTTCTTCCGGCGGCAGGTCATACAGGTTCTTGTCGGCCGGATCGCCGGGGTGGATCTTGTTCTGGATGCCGTCGAGGCCGGCCATCATCATCGCGGTGAAGGCCAGGTAGGGGTTGGCACCCGGATCCGGGAAGCGCACTTCGATGCGGCGGGCCTTGTCCGAATGCACGTAGGGGACGCGGATCGAGGCGGAGCGGTTGCGCGCCGAATAGGCCAGCTTGACAGGCGCCTCGAAGCCCGGCACCAGGCGCTTGTAGGAGTTGGTCAGCGGATTGGTGATGGCGTTCAGGGCGCGGGCGTGCTTGATGATGCCGCCGATGTAGTACAGCGCGGTCTCCGACAGGCCGGCGTAGCCGTTGCCGGCAAACAGGTTCTTGCCGTCCTTCCAGATCGACTGGTGCACATGCATGCCGGAGCCGTTGTCGCCGACGATGGGCTTGGGCATGAAGGTCGCCGTCTTGCCGTAGCTGTGGGCGACGTTATGCACGATGTACTTGAGGATCTGGGTCCAGTCGGCGCGCTGCACCAGGGGGCCGAACTTGGTGCCGATTTCGCACTGGCCGGCGGTGGCGACTTCGTGGTGATGCACTTCCACCGGCACGCCGCAGGCTTCCAGCGCCAGACACATCTGGGCGCGGATGTCGTTCAGGCTGTCGACCGGCGGCACCGGGAAATAGCCGCCCTTGACCGTCGGGCGATGGCCGCTGTTGCCGGCGTCGAACTTGTCGCCCGAGGCCCAGGCGGCCTCTTCCGAAATGACCTTGCAGTAGGCGCCGGACATGTCGATCTTCCACTCGACGGCGTCGAAAATGAAGAACTCGGGCTCGGGGCCGAAGTAGGCCGCGTCGCCGATGCCGGAGGACTTGAGGTAGGCCTCGGCGCGCTTGGCGATCGAGCGCGGATCGCGGTCGTAGCCCTTGCCGTCGGCCGGCTCGACCACGTCGCAGGTCAGCACCAGCGTGGTCTCGTCCATGAAGGGGTCGATGTAGGCCGTGTTGGCGTCCGGCATCAGCTGCATGTCGGAGGCCTGAATGCCCTTCCAGCCGGCAATCGAGGAACCGTCGAAGGCATGGCCGTCTTCGAATTTTTCCATGCCGAAGGCCGAGATCGGCACGCCGACGTGCTGTTCCTTGCCGCGGGTGTCGGTGAAGCGGAAGTCGACGAAGCGGACTTCCTTCTCTTCGACCATCTTGATTACGTCCTGGGGGGTCATGGTGCTCTCCTGAGTGAATGACAAATGCCGGGAATTCGATACCGGGAAAACGGTGCAGCACCCTGATAGCAGTTAACGTGCCACTCGTGCCGCAAAGGGAAGCAATTGTGCCACAAGTCTTTTGGCTTCTCGATACCTCGATGAATGCACTACCACGATGCAAAAAATAGCTTGGCGCACTATTTTGGTGCAATCCGCTGATTGAGGCGGATCGCGCTGAACCAGGGGTCGTCGATCAATGCGCTTTCCACGCGCTTCCTGATCGTGGCGAGCATGGTCTCATCGGCATAGCCGGCAGGCAGAAAGACTTCGGCCTCGACCCGGGTGCCGAGGTAATGCAGGATGGTTCGCTCGATTTCCGGCGGGTCGGCGTCGAGCACCCGGCGCAGATGAGCGAGGAGTTCGGCGCGATCCGGCAGTTGAATGGCGGCATTGCCCAGCAGATCGTTTTCGGCATCGACGTGGACCAGCACGTCGAGCACTTCCGGATGAAGATCCAGTACGCGCTGGCGCGCGGACTCGGCGACGCGATGGCCTTCGGAAACGCTGATGCGGGGGTTGACCTGGACATGGGCGTCGACCAGCACCTGGTGCGCCATGCGCCGCGTGCGCAGTTCATGCATGCCGAGCACGCCGGGGGTGCCGGCGATGGTCTGGCGGATCGCCGCCACTTCCTCTCGCGACAGCCCGGTATCGATCAGCTCGCGGATGGCGGCCCAGGCAAACCTGAAGCCGGCGCGCACGATCATGGCGCCGACGATGATGGCGGCGACGGCGTCGGCGAAATTGAAACCGATCAGGGCGCCGCCGATGCCGGCGGCGACCACCAGCGAGGACAGCGCGTCGGCGCGGGCATGCCAGGCATTGGCCACCAGCATCGGCGAGCGCAGGCGCTCCGCTTTCGCCAGCATGTAGCGGAACAGGCCTTCCTTGGCCGCCAGGGTAATGAGCGCCGCCCACATCGCCGCCACGCCCACCGGCGGCAGGCTGCCGATGTCCTGCAGGCGCCCGGCCGCGGCGATCAGGATGCCGGCACCGGTGCCGGCCAGCAAGAGGCCGAGCACCAGCGAGGCCGCCGTCTCGTAGCGGCCGTGGCCGTAGGGATGGTCGGCGTCCGCGGCTTCCGCGCCCTTGCGGTTGGCGAACAGCACGAAGGCATCGGCGACGATGTCCGACAGCGTGTGCATGGCGTCGGCGATCAGGCTTTGCGAATGGGCGACGAAACCGACCACCAGCTGCATGGCGGTCAGCACGAGGTTGACGCCGACGCTGACCCAGGTGATGCGCTGGCCTTCCTCGAAACGTGCAGCGTCCTGAGTCGACGCCCTGGGGCGGCGGGGATCTGGCATGTTGGCAGAGTGGGTTTCGCGGGGCATGGGGTGAGGCTATACTCGAATTCCCGCATTCTATCCCGCTCATCCGGCGCGTTTTTCCATGGGACGCATCAACGAAATTCTCGGCCTCGCGCAGTCGCGCGGGCGCGAACTCAATCTGCCCTACGAGGGTGCGCTGACTCCCGCAGAGGCGTATGAACTCCTGCAGGCGACACCCGGCGCGCGCTTGATCGATGTGCGCACCAAGGCCGAATGGGACTGGGTCGGCCGCGTGCCCGGCGCGATCGAGATCGAATGGCTGGCCTATCCGGGCAGCGTACTCAATCCGCATTTCCTGCAGACCCTCAAGCACAGCGTCATGACCGAGTCGCTGCTGCTGTTCCTGTGCCGCTCCGGCCAGCGCTCCAGCCACGCCGCCAAAGCCGCCACCGAGGCCGGCTTTCCCGATTGCTACAACATCCTCGAAGGCTTCGAGGGCAACAAGGATGCCAGCGGCCAGCGCAATCGCTGCGGCGGCTGGCGACATGCCGGGCTGCCGTGGCACCAGTCCTGACTTTCAGAACTCCCATCATGCAAACCGCAACCATTTCGTTTGATCGCTTCAATGCGCTGGCCGACCGCGACGCCGGCGAACGCATCCGCGCCGCCAGGGCAAAACTCGGCAAGGACGTCGTCCTGCTCTGCCACCATTACCAGCGCGCCGACGTGTATGCCCATGCCGACATCACCGGCGATTCGCTCAAGCTCTCACGCCTGGCGTCGCAGGCAGAAGCGAAGCACATCGTCTTCTGCGGCGTGCATTTCATGGCCGAGGTGGCCGACATCCTGTCGCGACCGGACCAGATCTCCATCCTGCCCGACCTCGCCGCCGGCTGTTCGATGGCCGACATGGCCAGCCTGGCCAAGGTCGAGCGCGCCTGGCGCGAACTGTCCGCCGTACTCGATCCCGACGAGAAGCTTACGCCCGTCACTTACATCAACTCCGCCGCCGACCTCAAAGCCTTTTGCGGCGCGCACGGCGGCATTGTCTGCACCTCGAGCAATGCGCCGAAGATCCTCGAATGGTCGTTCGCGCAGCGCGAGAAGGTGCTGTTTTTCCCCGACCAGCACCTGGGCCGCTGGAGCGGCTACAAGATGGGCATTCCGCTCGACGAAATGGTGATCTGGAACCCCGACCTGGAACAGGGCGGCCTGACGCGCGAGCAGATCGACAAGGCGAAGATCATCCTCTGGCACGGCTTCTGTTCGGTGCACCAGATGTTCCAGCCGAAGGACATCATCAAGTTCCGCAACCAGTATCCCGAAGGCTTCGTCATTTCGCACCCCGAGTGCAGCTTCGAGGTTTGCAAGCAGTCCGACTTCATCGGCAGCACCGAGACCATCCTGCAGACGGTCAAGGCGGCGCCGCCCGACACGCGCTGGCTGGTCGGCACCGAACTGAACCTGGTCGAGCGCCTGGCGCAGGAAGTCAAGCACGAGGGCAAGATCGTGCAGTTCATGGCCAGCACCATCTGCATGTGCTCGACCATGCAGCGCATCGATCCGCAGCACCTGGCATGGACGCTGGAGAACCTGGTCGAAGGCAAGGTGGTGAACCGGATCAGCGTGCCGGAGCATGAGGCGAAGCTGGCAAAGATTTCGCTGGAGCGAATGCTCGCGGCATCCTGAACGAGCGACCGAGTTGCGGCGGCCGGCTTTCTCGCGGGCCGCCGGCGGGCGGGAATTGCCGGGCCGGACAGCGTTTTGCAAGTGTCGGCGTTTTCCAGCATCATGGTCGCCATACCGTTTAAATACGATCGGATTGGCTGACGCCGGAGCATGGCAGGACCGCAAATAACCCAACCACGATACGAGACAGCCGGTTTTCTGGCCTGGCTCGCCGTCGGCGTCCTCGGTCTCAACCTGCTCATCTTCGCCTATACGGCCCTGACCATGGAGCGGTCGCGGCGCGAGGCGGAGGACGGCGCGGCGCAATGGACGCAGAATCTGGCGCTGGCGCTCGAAAAGGAAGTTGCCGGGATCATCGCGACGAGCGACATGATCCTGCTTTCGGTGATCGACGAAGTCGGCCGGCAGCAGGCCGCGGGCATCCTCGATGGCGTCGCGCTGAATGCCAACATCGATCTGCTGCGGCGGCGCTTTCCGTATATCGACGGGGTTCGCCTGACCGATGCCGACGGCATCCTGCGCCACGGCAGCGACGTGACACCTGAGCACAAGATCGACGTCTCGGACCGCGAGCATTTCAAGGTGCTGCGCGACCAGCGCGAAGATACCCTGGTGGTCTCCAGGCCGCATAAAAGCCGCGCCAACAACAAATGGGTCGTGCTCCTTGCCCGGCGCATGAACAATCCCGATGGCTTGTTCGCGGGCATCGCCTTCGTGCCGATTCCGGTGGAGAACCTGACGCGAACTTTCTCTCAAATCGGGCTTCCGGAGCGTGGCTCGATCACCCTGCGCGGCTTCGACCTGGGAGTCATCGCGCGCTATCCCATGCCGGCGCAGGGCGGCGACCCGGTCGGACAGGCAACCGTCGGCCGGGCATTTACCGACTTGCTCGCCACTGGAGCCAGCCACGGCACCTTCAGGGCGGTAACGCCGCTGGATGGAGTCAGTCGCCTGCTGTCTTTCCGCAAGGTCGCCGAGTATCCGTTGTACCTTGTGGTCGGGCGGGCGGAGGAGGAGTACCTCGGCGAATGGCGAAACCTGCGCGGCCTGGCGCGGGTGACGATGCTGAGCTTTCTGCTGCTTACGTTGTTGATGTCCCTGCTGGTGTTCTGGTACTGGAAGAGGCTGGCGCGGGCGCGGGATGCCATGGCGCGCATGGCGCATACCGACTTCCTGACCGGCCTTGCCAATCGTCGCGCCTTCGTCGAGGCCGCCAAACTGGAACTGGCCCGGGCAAGGCGCTACGCCGCCCCCGTGTCGGTGATGATGCTCGACATCGATCACTTCAAGGCGATCAACGATCGGTTCGGCCATGAGGTCGGCGATGCCGTGCTGCGAGAGCTCGCCGCGCTGGCGCTGGGCGAACTGCGGGCAATCGACCTGATGGGGCGGTGGGGCGGCGAGGAGTTTGTCGTCCTGCTACCGGAAACCGATGCCACTAGCGCTTTGGGCGCCGCCGAACGCCTGCGCTCGGCGATTGAAAAATCCACGCTGTCCGGCGGCAATGGGTCCGCCGGACTGAAGCTCACCGTGTCGGTCGGCTATGCCGAAGCGGCGGCCGGCAATGGAGGCATCGATGCGCTGCTACGGCGCGCCGACGACGCGCTCTACCGCGCCAAGAACTCGGGCCGCAACCGTGTTTGCGGGCCCGAAACTGCCGCCGCTTGATTGCTGTCCGCCCGGCAGGGCGGGCTCTTGCTGCCGGAAGCGCGGGTCGGCGTCGCGCCGGCGCCGACTTTTCGCGCCACGCCATCGAGAGCAGCCATTGGCCATCGATAGCTGGCGCCGAATCGCACGAACATGAGCCGACGATGGAAATCGGCTACTCTCTGTCCCGTATGACGCAACCGATCTCGATCGCCACCTGGAACATCCACAAGGGTTTCTCGCAGTTCAATCGCCGCATGATGG
>CAZYTN010000087.1:0-8893 GCA_964650115.1 uncultured Sulfuritalea sp. | reverse complement strand
TCGAGCGCATGAGCGAGCGTGAAATCGAAACCCTGGTGCTGCACGAGGAAGGCGAGCTCGCCGCCGGCAACGTGCTCGGTGAGGAATGGGCGCGGAAGCTTGCAGGCTTCGCCGGCAAGCGCGCCGAACTTCTGGCGCGCGCCGTGCGCGACAACCTTGCGGATTGTCTGGTGACGCTGCCGGGTCTGCTGCAGCGGGACGCCACCGATTCGCTGCATTTCTGGTTTTCGACCTTCGACGGGCTGCGTCGCGAACTGTTTCCGCGCCTGGTCGATGCCTACTCAGAAGTAGGCGCCGGCGACACGGCGCTTCTGGCGGCGGCCGCCGCGGCGGGTCGCATCCATTTCGCCGCGCTCGGCCTGCGCCTGCTCGACATGGACGAGGCCACCATCGCAGCACTCTCGCACGAGGCGGCCGCGATCGCGCTCTTTAACGATGTGAATTAGCTTGTTCAAAGCGACGGGTGATGGTCGAGCGAAGCGAGCTGACCAGTAGCCTCCCCGCGAGGGGAGGATGGGAGGGGCGGGCCTTCAATCGCTTTTCGCGTGTTTCATCCTCGGCGGGTGATTATCATTGTCAGGTGAGTTAGGGCGGCGCTATTCCTTGATCGCTTCAACGGCGATGGTCAGGGTGACCTCGTCGCTGACATTGGGCGCGTACTTGCCCATGTTGAATTCCGAGCGCTTGACCTTGGCGACTGCGTTGGCGCCGATCGCATCCTTCTTCACCATGGGATGCGGCATGGAATGGAAGTTGGTTACTGTCAGCGTTACCGGCTTGGTCACGCCCTTGATGGTCAGATTGCCTTCGACCGCGACCGGCTTGTCGCCCTCGAACTTGACCATGGTCGATTTGAAAGTGATGGCCGGGTACTTGTCGGTGTCGAAGAAGTCCGCGGCCTGGATGTGACCGTTGAACAGCGCAGAGCCGGTGTTGACCGACTTGGCGTCGATGCTCACATCCACCGATCCGGTCCTGGCGGCGCGATCGAAAACGATCTTGCCGCTGGTTTTTTCGAAGCGGTGTTGCTGGTTCGAGTAGCCGAAGTGGTTGTATTCGAAACGCGGGAAGGTATGGGCGGGATCGATGTTGAAGGTCTCGGGCGCGGCGCGGGCGGCGGCAGATAAAGCTGAAAGGGCGACAACGAGAGCGAGTTTTTTCACGGGTTTTTCTCCAGACTGAAAAATGGATACGGCCTACTTTGCGGTGGCTACGCTTGCGCTGGCCACCAGACGGAACTTGATCTGCACTTCATTGGCGACGGTGCCGAAGTCGGCCCAGATGCCGTCGCCAATGGCGTAATCGGCGCGCTTGAGCACCAGGCTGCCCTCGAACGTGGCGCTGTTGCCTTGCTGGGTCACGCTGACCGGCGTCGTCAGGTCGAGTGTCTTGCCCTTGATGCTCATCTTGCCGGCGACTTCGTAGCGGTTGCCGCCCAAGGGCTTGACCGAAGTTGCGACGAATCTGGCAACGGGAAAGGCCTTGGTATCGAACCAGCCTTTGCTCGCGACTTCCTCGTCGGCGTCCTTCGAACCGGCATCGATGCTGGCCAGGTCGATTTCCAGCTCGGCCCTGGCCGCAGCGGGCTTGGCCGGGTTGAAAGAAAGCTTGCTGCGGAAACTCTTGAAGCTGCCTTCAACCGGCACGTTCATCTGCTTCGAAACAAAGCTTAGCGAGCTCTTGTTGAGGTGGAACTGATTGAACTCGATGGCCTGCGCGGCGTGCGCAAGGCTCAGCAGAGCGCCGGCAAGGGCCGGCCCGAACAGTCTGTAGCTCACTTGATGTCTCCAATACGGGTAGTGCCAAGAAACGGGATCATGCGCGTCAGCACCTCGTCGCGGTCGAAAAAATGGTGCTTGAGCGCAGCGCCGACGTGTAGGAAGACCAGCGCCGCCATGCCGAAGTTGAGCAGCGCGTGAACTTGCAGCAGCAGATCCCCCAGTTCCTTGTCCTTGTCCAGCAAGTCCGGCAGCGGCAATACGCCGAACCAGACGGTCTGAAAGCCCTTGGCCGAACTCATCAGCCAGCCGCTGATCGGCACGGCGAACATCAGCAGGTAAAGCAGTATATGCGTCGCTCCGGCAATGTTTCGCTGCCAGGCCGGCATGGTAGCCGGCAGTTCGGGCGGACGATGCCGGAGGCGCCAGCCCAGGCGTAGCACCACGAACATAAAAATCGTCACGCCGGCCCATTTGTGCCAGGAGTAGATCCTGAGTTTCTGCGGCGACAGCGGCAAGTCGACCATGTACAGGCCGACCGAAAAGCTGCCGATGATGGCGAATGCGATCAGCCAGTGCAGGCCGATGGCGATGCGGGTATAGCGTGTTTTCGAAGCTGGAGCGGGTGTCGCGCTCATGGTGCGGAGGGACAAGGCGATTTTGGGCAGATGCGTAGTTTATGCGCAGCACGGGTGCACAGGGGCATCTCGCATGGAAACCGTCCCCGATGCTACGGCATCGGGGACATATCCCACCGGGGGATACCGTCTCCGGCCATGACGGCCGGAGACATATCCCACCAGGGGATACCGTCCCCGGCGCTTACCGCCGGGGACATATCCCACCGGGGGATACCGTCCCCGATGCTAAGGCATCGGGGACATATAATCGGCGCATGCCACGCTTTGCCGCGAACCTTTCCTTCCTGTTCACCGAGCGTCCGTTTTTCGAGCGCTTCGCGGCGGCGCGAGCGGCCGGCTTTGCTGCCGTCGAATTCCATTTTCCCTATGCGCATGACCGCGCGGCGCTGGCCGAGGTGGTGCTGACCTCGGGTCTGGAAGTCGTGCTGTTCAACCTGCCGGCGGGCGACTGGGCAGGCGGCGAGCGCGGCATTGCCTGTCATCCGCGGCGCATCGCCGAGTTTCAGGACGGCGTCGGACTCGGCATCGAATACGCGCGGCTGCTCGGTTGCACCCGGCTCAATTGCCTGGCCGGCATTGCCCCTGGCGACAGCACTCACGACAAGGCGCGCGAAACCCTGGTCGAGAATCTGCGCTTTGCCGCCGCGGTAACCGCGCGCGCCGGCATCCAGCTGGTGATGGAACCACTCAACACGCGCGAAACGCCAGGGTTTTTCGTCGCCACTTCGCGTACCGCGCTCGGTCTGATCGACGCAGTCGGCAGCGACAATCTGCGCCTGCAGTACGACATTTACCATGCCCAGGTAATGGAGGGCGACCTGGCCCGCACGCTGCAGGAACATCTGCCGCGGATCGGCCACATCCAGTTGGCGGACAATCCGGGGCGGCACGAACCCGGAAGCGGCGAAATCAACTTCCCCTTCCTCTTGCGGCATATCGACAGCATCGGCTATGACGGTTGGGTCGGCTGCGAGTACAAGCCAAGCGGACGCACCGAGGACAGCTTCGGCTGGCTCGAAACTTGGAAGTGAGTTATTCGCCGCAGCGCGCCCTGCTGCGCGGGCTGTTCGATGCCGCGGTGGCCGCGGCCGATCCCGCGCATTGCCTGCCGGCATGGCTGCCCGAGCCGCCTGTTTCACCGCGAGGCCGTACCGTAATAGTCGGCGCCGGCAAGGCGGCGGCCGCCATGGCCCGCGCCGTCGAGGAGCATTGGCGCGGCGATCCGGAACGCGTTTCCGGCATTGTCGTTACGCGTTACGGACATGGCCTGCCGACGCGGCGCATCGAAGTCATCGAAGCCTCGCATCCGGCGCCCGACGCGGCCGGGCAACGCGCTGCGGCGCGCCTGCTGCAGGCGGTGCAGGGACTGACGGCGGACGACCTGGTGCTGGTGCTGCTGTCCGGTGGCGGCTCGGCCCTGCTCGCGGCGCCGATGACGGGCATCACGCTGGCCGAAAAGCGCGCGGTGACCAGGGCCTTGCTCGCCTGCGGCGCCGGCATCGGCGAAATCAACTGCGTCAGAAAGCATCTGTCGGCGCTCAAGGGCGGCCGCCTGGCACTCGCCGCCGCCCCGGCGCGGGTGGTGACGCTGGCGATTTCCGATGTGCCGGGCGACGATTTGTCGACCATCGCCTCCGGTCCCACGGTGCCCGATCCGACCACTTGCGCCGCTGCGCTGGAAATCGTCGACCGTTATGGCATAGCGCTGCCCGTGGCCGCCCGCAAAGCGCTGCTGAGCGGCGCGGCGGAAACGCCGAAGCCCGACAATCCTGGGTTCGCGCGCTGCGAGTCGCACGTCATCGCCACGGCGCAGGGGTCGCTCGCGGCGGCGGCGGATCTGGCGCGCGCCCGGGGCATCGTGCCGCTGGTGCTGGGCGATGCGATCGAAGGCGAGGCGCGCGAGGCGGCGCGCGTCCTGGGCGGCATCGCCTTGTCCTGCGCTTCGCACGGTGTGCCCCTGGCGGCGCCCTGTGTGCTGCTCTCGGGCGGCGAAACGACGGTTACGGTGCGCGGCAAGGGGCGCGGCGGACGCAATGCCGAATTCCTGCTCGGCCTGGCGCTGGCGCTCGGCGGGCATGCCCGTATTTCGGCCATCGCCTGCGATACGGACGGCATCGACGGCTCGGAAGACAACGCCGGTGCGCTGCTGCTGCCGGATACGCCGGCGCGGGCAAGGGCGGCGGGAATTGATTTGCGCGCGTGCCTGACCGAGAATGACGCCTACAGCGCGTTTGCCGCACTGGGTGACCTGGTCGTCACCGGACCGACGCGCACCAACGTGAATGACTTCAGGGCGATCCTGATCGAACCGACAGAAGGCCTGCCATGACCCAGCGCGAACACTCTGCCGAAGCCGCACAGGATTTTGCCGACACCGATTACTCGGCGCTGCTGAATGAGCTCGCGCGCCTGCTGCCGGCGGATTCGCTGCTGCAGGTGAACGAGGATCTGAAGCCCTACGAATGCGACGGCCTTTCGGCCTATCGCCAGCTGCCGATGGCCGTCGCCCTGCCGGAAACCGAGGCGCAGGTGGTGGCGGTGATCAAGGCCTGCCGCGCCGCCGGCGCGCCGCTGGTGCCGCGCGGGGCGGGTACCGGGCTGTCGGCTGGCGCGCTGCCGCATCCGCAGGGTGTGGTGCTGTCGCTGGCGAAGATGAAGAAGATTCTCCATGTCGATCCGGTGGCGCGGGTTGCCGTGGTGCAGCCCGGCGTGCGCAACCTGGCGATTTCCGAGGCGGCCGCTCCGCTCGGCCTGTATTACGCGCCGGACCCGAGTTCGCAGATCGCCTGCTCGATCGGCGGCAACGTGGCCGAGAATTCCGGCGGCGTGCATTGCCTGAAATACGGCCTGACCCTGCACAACGTGTTGCGCGTGCGCGCCGTGCTGGTCAGCGGCGAGATCGTCGAGTTCGGCAACCACGCCCTGGATGCGCCGGGCTACGACCTGCTGGCGCTCACGATCGGCTCCGAGGGTCTGCTGGCGATCGTCACCGAAGTGACGGTCAAGCTGGTACCGAAGCCGGACCATGCCCAGGTCATCATCGCCAGTTTCGCCGACGTGGTGACGGCGGGCGATGCCGTCGCCGCGGTGATCGCCGCCGGCATCATCCCGGCCGGGCTGGAAATGATGGACAAGCCGGCGACGGCGGCCGTCGAACCCTATGTCAAGGCCGGCTACGATCTGAGCGCCGCGGCGATCCTGCTCTGCGAATCCGACGGTACGGCCGAAGAGGTCGCCGAGGAAATCGGCCGCATGCAGGCCGTGCTCGAATCCAGCGGCGCCACGCGGATTCGCGTCTCGCATTCGGAGGCCGAGCGCCTGCTGTTCTGGGCCGGGCGCAAGGCGGCCTTTCCCGCCGCCGGCCGCATTTCTCCCGATTACTACTGCATGGATGGCACCATTCCGCGCAAGCGCCTCGGCGAAATGCTGATGGCGATCTACGGCATGGAGAAGAAGTACGGCCTGCGCTGCATCAATGTCTTCCATGCCGGCGACGGCAACATGCATCCGCTGATTCTTTACGACGCCAACGTGCCAGGCGAACTGGAGCGGACCGAAGCCTTCGGTGCCGAAATCCTGAGGCTTTCCGTGCAGCTCGGCGGCACCATCACCGGCGAACACGGCGTCGGTTACGAGAAGATCAATTCCATGTGCGACCAGTTCTGTGCCGACGAAATCCGGGCTTTCCACGCCGTCAAGCGCGCCTTCGACCCGGAGGGCCTGCTCAACCCCGAGAAGGCCATCCCGACCCTGTATCGCTGCGCCGAATCCGGGCGCATGCATGTGCATGGCGGCGACATACCCTTCCCCGAACTGGAACGTCTCTGATGGTCGCCGACCTGCTCGACGAGTTTCGCTCGCGGATTCTCGAACGCAGGCCCTTGCGTCTGAAGGGCGGCGGCAGCAAGGACTTCTATGGCGGACTGCTGGCCGGTGCCATTCTGGAGACCGGAGCCTACAGCGGCATCGTCAGCTACGAGCCGACCGAGCTGGTAGTCACCGCGCGCTGCGGCACGCCGCTGGCGGAACTGGAGTCGGTGTTGGCGGCACGGCGCCAGTTCCTTGCCTGCGAACCGCCCGGCTTTGGCGCCGCCACGGTCGGTGGCGCCGTCGCCAGCGGGCTTTCCGGCCCGCGCCGGGCCAGCGCCGGCGGACTGCGCGACTTCGTCCTCGGCGTGAAGAGCATGGACGGCGAGGGGCGCGTCCTCAAATTCGGCGGCGAGGTGATCAAGAATGTGGCGGGCTTCGACGTCTCGCGCCTGATGACCGGCAGCCTCGGCACCCTGGGCCTGATCCTCGAAGTCTCGCTCAAGGTGATGCCGCTGCCGCTGGGCGACGCGACTTTGCGTTTTGAAATGCCGCAGGACAAGGCGCTGGAGGCGATGAACCGCTGGGCCGGGCAGCCGCTGCCGCTGGCGGCGAGCAGCTGGCAGGAAGGGGTGCTCACGCTGCGCCTGTCCGGTGCGCAGGCGGCCGTTGCGGCGGCGATCGTCAAGCTGGGCGGCGAGGCACTGGCCGAAACCCAGGCACTGGAATTCTGGAACGGCTTGCGCGAACAGAGTGCCGCGTTCTTTGCCGGCCCGGATACCCATGGGCCGCTGTGGCGGTTTTCAGTGCCGTCCGTCGCTCCGCAGTTGGAACTGCCCGGTGCGCAATTGCTGGAATGGGGCGGCGCCCAGCGCTGGCTGCGTGGCGACACCGATGCGGCGCAAATGAGGGAGGCGGCGGCCAGGGCCGGCGGACATGCGACCCTGTTCCGCGGCGGCCATGGGGAACAGCGGGCCGGCGGCGTGTTCGCGCCGCTGCCGCCGGCGCTGATGGAAGTGCATCGCCGCTTGAAACAGAGCTTCGATCCTTACGGTGTATTCAATCCCGGTCGCATGTATTCCGAGTTCTGAGCATGGAAACCCATCTCGCCGATTTCATCCGTCATACCACCGCCGGGCGCGAGGCCGAGGAGATCCTGCGGCGCTGCGTGCATTGCGGTTTCTGCACCGCGACCTGCCCGACCTACCAGTTGCTGGGCGACGAACTCGACGGCCCGCGCGGTCGCATCTACCTGATCAAGCAGGTGCTGGAAGGTGCCGAGCCGACGGCAAAGACCCGGCTGCATCTCGATCGCTGCCTGAGTTGCCGCTCCTGCGAGACCACCTGCCCCTCGGGCGTGCATTATTCCCGCCTGCTCGACATCGGCCGCGAAGTGGTCGAGCTGAAGGTGCCGCGCGCGGGCGGCGATGCCTTCATGCGCGGCCTGCTGAAAAACCTGCTGCCGCGCGCGACGGTGTTCGGCGCGGCGATGAAGCTGGGGCAGTCGGTGCGCCTGCTGCTGCCGGGCGCGCTGCGCGCCAAGGTGCCGCCGCTGTCCGCGGCCGGTCCGGCGCCGCAACGCACGCATGCGCGGCAGATGGTCGCGCTGGCCGGCTGCGTGCAGCCGTCGATGTATCCCAACGTGAACGGAGCGACGCGGCGCGTGCTCGATCGCCTCGGCATCCAGATGGTCGAGGCCAGCGGCGCCGGCTGCTGCGGCGCGGTGCGCCTGCACCTCAATGCCGCCGAAGGATCGCGTGATGACGCCCGACGCAACATCGACGCCTGGTGGCCGCTGCTCGAAGCCGGAGCCGAGTGCCTGGTCATGACGGCCTCGGGCTGCGGCTCGCATGTGCTCGAATACGCCCATTTGCTGCAGGACGACCCCGACTACGCGCTGAAGGCGGCGCGGGTGGTGCTGGCGACGCGCGACATCAGCGAGGTCGTCACGGCGGAGGCGGAAGCACTGGGTGCCTTGTTGCAGAACTGTGCCGCGCTGCCGGAAAGCGAAGCGCCGCTGGCATTCCAGAATCCCTGCAGCCTGCAGCACGGGCTCAAGATCCGCGGCACGGTCGAATCCCTGCTGACCGCGGCGGGTTACCGCCTGACACCGGTGGCCGACTCGCACCTGTGCTGCGGTTCAGCGGGCACCTACTCGGTGTTGCAGCCCGAACTCTCCAAGCGCCTGCAGGCCAACAAGCTCGCCGCGCTGACGGCCGGCGGACCGGCCGCGATCGCCAGCGCCAATGTCGGCTGCATGGGACATCTGCAGGGCGCCACGGACTTGCCCGTCAGGCACTGGATCGAACTGCTCGACGAGCGCCTGTCCTCATCGGCGATCGGGCCGGCGCGGGCTTGAAGCAGTGAAATGAACGACATCGGTCTCGACGCCACGGCACGCGACTGGCAGACCCTGCGTGCCTCCTTCCGCTGGAAGGTGCCGGCGCGTTACAACATCGCGCAGGCCTGCTGCGGGCGCTGGGCTGACGACCGTTCCCGCTTCGCCCTGTACTACGAGGACGAGGCGGGACATGCCGAGGCATGGAGCTTCTGGGACGTGCAGCAGGCCGCCAACCGCCTGTGCAATGTGCTGGGCGCGATGGGCGTCATGGCTGGTGACCGCGTCGCCATCATCCTGCCGCAGCGGCCCGAAACCGGCATCGCGCACATGGCCTGCTACCAGATGGGCGCGATCGCGGTGCCGGTCTCGCACCTGTTCGGCGCCGA
>CAZYTN010000086.1:0-8920 GCA_964650115.1 uncultured Sulfuritalea sp. | reverse complement strand
GCCAGCGGCTCAAGTTGCCTGAACTAAAAACGTTGCAGGAAACCCGGCGCGGCAGTTGATCCGACCGAAACTCAAAAGTCGGTGCCGGCGCTACGGCGCTTGCAGCGTTGTTTGCGCCACGGCACGGTCCCAGCGCTGCATCAGTTCATTGGCGCGGTCGCGCGACAGGGTCGGATGGAAGGTCCGTTCCGCCTGCCAATGCGAAGCAAGCTCTTCGAGGCCGGCATACACGCCGCAGGACAGGCCCGCCAGGTAGGCCGCTCCCAGCGCCGTGGTTTCGACGACTTTCGGCCGCACCACGGGGATGCCCAGCAGGTCGGCCTGAAACTGCATCAGCAAGTTGTTGACGCAGGCGCCGCCATCCACGCGCAACTCCGTCACGCCGGCACCTTCCGCCAGGTCGCGGCTCATGGCCTGCAACAGCGCGGTGCTCTGGAAGGCGATGCTTTCCAGCGCGGCGCGGGCGATGTGCGCCACGGTGGTGCCGCGACTCAATCCGAGGATGGCGCCGCGCGCATCGGGCTTCCAGTAGGGGGCGCCAAGGCCGGTGAAGGCCGGCACGAAGGTCACGCCGCCGCTGTCGGGAACGCTTTCGGCCAGATCCTGCACCGCCGCGCTGCCGCTTATGGCGTGCAGGCCGTCGCGCAACCATTGCACCACGGCGCCGCCGATGAACACGCTGCCTTCGAGGGCGAACCCGGGCTGCGCGGCGACTTGCGCGGCGCGGGTGCTGATCAGCCCGTTGCTGCTGCAGAGGCACTGCTCACCCGTATGCATGAGCATGAAGCAGCCGGTGCCATAGGTGTTCTTGGCCAGGCCCGACCTAAAGCAGGCCTGGCCGAACAGCGCGCTTTGCTGGTCGCCGGCAATGCCGCCGATGGCAATCGGTGCGCCGAACAGTTCGGCCCGGGTCTGGCCATAGAGATGGCTGGAGGCATGCACCTCGGGCAGGACGTCGCGCGGGATGTCGAGCAGATCCAGCAATTCATCGTCCCATTCGCTGCGATGGATGTTGAACAGCATGGTGCGCGAGGCATTGCTGACATCGGTGGCATGCACGGCGCCGCCGGTGAGTTGCCAGGTCAGCCAGCAATCCACGGTGCCGAAGGCCAGTTCGCCGCGCCGCGCCGCCGCGCGCGCACCCGGATGCGTGTCGAGGATCCACTTGAGCTTGGTGCCGGAAAAATAGGCATCGATGACCAGCCCGGTCCTGTCGCGCACCATGGCCTCGCAGCCGCGCTCCTGCAGTGCGGCGCAGGCGGGAGCGGTGCGCCGGTCCTGCCAGACGATGGCGTTGCACAGCGGTTCACCCGTGCTGCGGTTCCACACCAGGGTGGTTTCGCGCTGGTTGGTGATGCCGATCGCGGCTACTTCCGCGGCGCCGATGCCGGCCTGGTGCAATGCGTCCTGGGCAGTTTCCAACTGGCTGGTCCAGATTTCGCGCGGATCGTGTTCGACCCATCCGGGCTGCGGGAATATCTGGCGGAATTCGCGCTGGGCAATCGTCACGATTCGACCTTGGATGTCGAAAACGATGCTGCGTGAACTGGAGGTGCCCTGATCCAGGGCCAGCAGATAGCGGGGGCGGTTCATCGGGGTCTCCGGCAGGTGAAGCGCGATGCGCCATGGGCTTGGGATGGAAGCCATTATGCCGGCGGTCGGCGCCCCGCCCGGCAAATCCTGAAGCGGCGCTTGGCTTGTAAGCTTCCATTAAGTGCGCTTATGTTAGTATCTCGCGCCGCAACAATCGCGCCACGGCTTCATTTTCAGTCCTTGCGGCGGCGCACAAATACTTCGGAAGCAGTCCGGCGGTATGGTCCGCGCTGGTTCCGCGGCAACAAGACCGGCACCTGAGCTCAATTCAAATGCCGGCTCCCGATCAACGCACCACATACAACAAGGAAGACGCATGAAGATCCACGAATATCAGGGCAAGGAACTCCTGAAGAAATTCGGCGTGACCACCCCGCGCGGCATCCCCTGCTTTTCCGTCGACGAGGCGGTGAAAGCGGCGGAAACTCTCGGTGGCAGGGTCTGGGTGGTCAAGGCCCAGATCCATGCCGGAGGACGCGGCAAGGGCGGCGGCGTCAAGGTCGCCAAGTCGATGGATGAGGTCCGGACCTATGCAAAGGCGATCCTTGGCATGCAGCTCAAGACGCACCAGACCGGGCCAGAAGGCCAGAAAGTGCGCCGCCTGCTGATCGAGGAGGGCGCCGACATCAAGAAGGAATACTACGTCGCCGCGCTGACCGACCGCGCCACGCAAAAGGTCGCCATGATGGCCTCCTCCGAAGGCGGCATGGACATCGAGGAAGTCGCGCACAAGACGCCCGAAAAGATCATCAAGGTCTTCGTCGATCCGGCGACCGGCCTGACCGATGCCCAGGCCAATGAACTGGCCAATGGCATCGGCGTGCCGGCAGGTTCGCTGGCGCAAGCCGTGGATACCCTGAAGAAGCTCTATACCTGCTACATGGAAACCGACGCCAGCCTGGCCGAGATCAACCCATTGATCCTCGAAGGCAACGGCGGCATCCGGGCGCTCGACGCCAAGTTCAACTTCGACGCCAACGCCCTGTATCGCCACCCCGAGATCGTCGCCTACCGCGACCTCGACGAAGAGGATGCCGACGAAATCGAGGCGTCGAAGTTCGATCTGGCTTATATCTCCCTCGACGGCAACATCGGCTGCCTGGTGAATGGCGCCGGCCTGGCCATGGCGACCATGGACACCATCAAGTTGTTCGGCGCCGAGCCGGCCAACTTCCTCGACGTCGGCGGCGGTGCCACCACCGAGAAGGTCACCGAAGCCTTCAAGATCATGCTCAAGAACCCCAAGGTCAAGGGCATCCTGGTCAACATTTTCGGCGGCATCATGAAGTGCGACACGATCGCCGAGGGCGTCGTCGCCGCGGCCAAGGAAACCCATCTCAGCGTGCCGCTGGTGGTGCGCATGAAGGGCACCAACGAAGACCTCGGCAAGAAGATCCTCCGGGATTCCGGCCTGCCGATCATTTCCGCCGACACCATGGCTGACGCTGCGGCCAAAATCGTCGCTGCCGTCAAATAAGGAACCGATATGTCCATCCTGATCAATAAAGACACCAAAGTCATCACCCAGGGCATCACCGGCAAGACCGGTCAGTTCCACACCGAAAAGTGCCAGGAATACGCCAACGGCAAGAACTGCTTCGTCGCCGGCGTGAATCCGAAGAAGGCCGGCGAGAAGATTTTCGACATTCCGATCTTCGGCTCGGTCAAGGAAGCCAAGGCCCAGACCGGCGCCACGGTTTCCGTGATCTACGTGCCTCCGGCCGGCGCCGCCGACGCGATCTGGGAAGCCTGCGAAGCCGACCTCGACCTGGCGATTTGCATCACCGAAGGCATCCCGGTCCGGGACATGCTGGTGGTGAGGAACAAGATGAAGGCCAAGGAAGCCGCGGGCGGCAAGAAGACCCTGCTGCTCGGTCCCAACTGCCCCGGCCTGATCACGCCCGACGAAATCAAGATCGGCATCATGCCCGGCCACATCCACCGCAAGGGCCGCATCGGCGTGGTCTCGCGTTCCGGCACGCTGACCTACGAGGCCGTGGCGCAACTCACCGAAATCGGCCTTGGACAATCGTCTGCCGTCGGCATCGGCGGCGATCCGATCAACGGTCTCAAGCACATCGACATCATGCGCGCCTTCAACGACGATCCGGACACCGATGCGGTGATCATGATCGGCGAAATCGGCGGTCCGGACGAAGCCGAAGCGGCGGTCTGGTGCAAGGCCAACATGAAGAAGCCCATCGTCGGCTTCATCGCCGGCGTCACCGCTCCGGCCGGCAAGCGCATGGGCCATGCCGGAGCGTTGATTTCCGGCGGCGCCGATACGGCGGATGCCAAGCTGGCCATCATGGAAGAATGCGGCTTCACGGTAACGCGCAATCCGTCGGAAATGGCCAAGCTGCTAAAAGGCCTGCTGAAGTAGCAAAGTCGGCGCTGGCAACACGCCAAAAAGCCGCTCCGGTGCAAGCCGGAGCGGCTTTTTTGCGCATAGAATCCAAACAGTGCTTGGCTGACCATCGCCGAATGTCATGAAATTTATTGACGGACTTGATGCAGGACTGTAAGAATTGTAGTTATTGTCCTGTTTTAATGAGGGCTCTCACACAGGGTTGCGACCGATGAAGAAGGCAGACTTCTGGAAGAGTGACTGGTTCTTCGGTGTTGTGGTCAGCACTGTCGTGCTCATTCTGGGCAATGGAGACCTGCTGCAGGGTCTGGAGCGCAAGGCCTATGACATGGGAGTGGCGGCGACGTCACGCGCGCCATCCGACAAGATCGCCGTGATTGCCATCGACAAGCCCAGCCTCGACAACATTGGCCGCTGGCCATGGTCGCGCGAGATCATGGCGGACATGGTGGACAAGCTGGCGACCGCCAAAGCCAAGGTGATCGCCACCACGGTGTTCTATTCCGAGCCGCAGCGCGATCAAGGCCTGGCTTATATCAACAAGCTGATTGAAACCTGCGGTGTGGCGTTGCCTTCCGTGGCAGCTGTCGCCGCACCGCCTGCTGCGGCACCCACTGTGGCACCCACTGTGGAACCCGCCGCGGCACCTGTGGCGGCACCTGTGGCGGGTGAGCCTGCCGCCGCTGTTGCGCCGGTCGCGGCGCCATCCTCCTGCCCGCAACTCGAGGCGATACTGCTCGAGGCAGACCAGAAACTGAATACCGATCGTCGGCTGGCGGAAGCCTTCGCCAAGGCGGGCAATGTTGCGCTGCCCATGTTGTTCGTGCTGGGCGAGCCGCGCGGAAGGCCGGACAAGGATCTGCCCGATTACGTCAAGAAGAACGCCGTCAAGCTGTCCGGCGCCGCTGAAGCGCCGCCTTATCCGACCGTTGGGGTCGATGCGGGTGTGATCGAGCCTCTGGGCAAGGTGGCGACCGCCATCGGCCACCTCAATGTGACGGCGGACGTGGATGGCGCGATTCGTACCGAGCCCCTGGTGCTGGCCCATTTTGATCAGGCCTATCCGTCCCTGTCGCTGCTGGTCGCGGCCAGGAGCCACAACCTGACCGTGGCGGACATACAGGTGACGGCCGGCAGTTCGGTCAAGCTGGGCAAGCTCAAGATTGGTACCGATATCGATACACGGATGCTGACCTTCTATTACAAGGACCGCGAAGGCGGCAGTCCGGCATTTCAGGTCGATTCATTCTTCGACGTCAAGAGCGGCAAGATACCCTACGACAAATATCGCGACAAGATCGTGTTGATCGGGCCGACCTCGTCGTCGGTGGGCAGTGTGTTCGTCACCCCGATCAGTCCGTCGATGCCCGCCGTCTTGATGCAGGCACATGCGGTTTCGAGCCTGCTGTCCGAGCATTTCTTCGTTGCGCCGACCTGGGGCTTCTGGGTTGAAAAGCTGGTATTCCTGCTCATCGCCGTCTACCTTGTCGGTCTGTTGCCGCGGATCAAGGCCGGCATGGCGGCGGGAATCACGGCAGGGCTTCTGGTGGCGCTGATCGTCATCCATTTCGCGTTGATGACGACGCAACTGATGTGGCTGCAGTTGATGGTGCCGGCGACTCTGCTGCTGGTCGGCCATTTGCTGCTGACCATCAAGCGCTTTGTCGTTACCGAACGCGGCAAGGAAAAATCGGATGCGGATTCCGCTGAATCGAATCGCATGCTGGGTCTGGCCTTCCAGGGCCAGGGACAGCTCGACATGGCGTTCGACAAGTTCCGCAAGTGCCCGATGGATGATGCCTTGATGGAGAACATGTACAACCTTGCACTCGATTTCGAACGCAAGCGCCAGTTCAACAAGGCGGAGGCCGCATTCCGCTACATCTTCGATTTCAACCCGAAATTCCGCGACATCGAATCCCGCGTCAATCGGGCCAAGCAGCTTTCGGAAACCGTGATTCTCGGTGGTGGCGGCGGCGGGCGCAGCAATGCCAGCCTGATCGATACCGCCGGCAATGTCGAGAAGCCGATGCTGGGCCGCTACGAAATCGAGAAGGAACTGGGCAAGGGTGCCATGGGCGTGGTTTATCTCGGCCGCGATCCGAAGATCAATCGCATCGTGGCGATCAAGACCATGGCGCTGTCGCAGGAGTTCGAGGCCGACGAACTGGTCGAGGTCAAGGAGCGGTTCTTCCGCGAGGCCGAAACCGCCGGGCGTCTCAACCACGCCAACATCGTTACCATGTTCGACGCCGGCGAGGAGCACGACCTGGCCTACATCGCCATGGAGTTTCTCAAGGGCAAGGATCTGGTGGCTTACGCCAAGCCGGGCAATCTGCTGCCGTTGCCGAAAGTCATGAGCATCGTCGCCCGTGTGGCCGATGCACTCTCCTACGCACACGAATTCAATGTCGTGCATCGCGACATCAAGCCGGCCAACATCATGTACGAGCCGGAATCCGACCAGGTCAAGGTAACCGACTTCGGCATCGCGAGGATCACCGATTCGTCGAAGACCAAGACCGGCATGGTGCTCGGCACGCCGAGTTTCATGTCGCCCGAGCAACTTGCCGGCAAGAAGATCGACGGCCGCTCCGACCTGTTCTCGCTCGGGGTCATGTTGTACCAGATGGCTTGCGGCAAACTGCCGTTCGAGGGCGATTCGATGGCGCAACTGATGTTCCGCATCGCCAATGAGGCGCATCCGGACATTCGCGGCTTCAATCCCGATCTGCCTGACTGCCTGGTGGCCATCATCGACAAGGCGATGACCAAGGATCCGGATGCGCGCTACCAGACCGGCGCGGAATTCGCGAAGGACATCCGCACTTGCATGACAATGGCCAGCGGCAGCGCCGTCGCCGGCGATTCCGGCGTCGATATCAGCATTTGAGGGCCGAACCATGGACATGAGTGCTGTTCTCGAAATAGTCACCCGCAGCGATCCGGGCATGGTGCGTTCGAACAATGAAGACGCCGTCATGGCCAATTCCATGCGTGGCTTTGCCGTGCTGGCCGATGGCATGGGCGGCTACAATGCGGGCGAGGTGGCCAGCGGCATGGCAACGGCCTTGCTCGGCACTGAACTGGAAAAGGCCTTTCTCGAGCGTGATCCAAGCAGCATGGATGCTTCAGGTAAATCCTGGGCGCATGTCACGCTGGAAGCCGAAATGATCCGCGTCAATGCCGCCATCTATCAGGCGGCTCAGAGCCAGCCGCAGTATGCGGGGATGGGTACGACGCTGGTGGTAGGTGTGTTCCACGACAATCGGGTGACCGTCGGCCACATCGGCGACTCCAGGCTTTACCGTATTCGTGGCGAGGATTTTCAGCAGATAACGCGCGACCATTCGTTGCTGCAGGAGCAGATCGATAGCGGCCTGATTACTCCGGAGCAGGCGCGCCATTCGCAGAACAAGAATCTGGTGACCCGTGCCGTCGGCGTCGATCCTGAAGTACTCCCGGAGATACACGATCATGCGGTCTTGCCGGGGGACGTTTACCTGTTTTGTTCCGACGGACTCAACGACATGGTTGACGATGACGAAATTGGCATGACTCTGGGTGCTCTTTCGGCAAATCTGGAGTTGTGTTCGATGCAGTTGATTCAAATGGCCAACGATAATGGCGGCCGTGACAATGTTTCGGTAATTCTGGTCAAGGTAAAGGGTGATTACCCAGCCGCACGTGGCTGGTGGGCCCGCTTCCTTGCCCGGTTCAAGTAACGCAGCGCTCCGTGACCTCGAAGGACGACAACAATGGCTAAGCTCATACTCAGCATGGAAACCACAATGCTCAAGGAGATTCCCTTGAGCAAGGAGCGCACCACCATCGGGCGCAAACCGCAAAACGATATCCAGATCGACAACCTGGCGATTTCTGGCGAGCACGCGGTGGTGATCACCATCCTCAATGATTCCTTTCTGGAAGATTTGGGCAGCACCAATGGCACTTTTGTCAATGGCCAGTCCGTCAAGAAACACTTCCTGAAGAATGGCGACACCATCGAACTGGGCAAATACCGTCTGAAGTACGTCAGCGAGCTTCCACAGCAAACATCGAGCGCGGATTTCGAGAAGACCATGATTCTGCGTCCTGGCGCTGCACACAAGCCTGCTACGGAGCCGTCTGCCGCAGCCCCCGCGGATGTTCACGCCCCCGCCGCCGCTTCCGCCGCTCCCGCCGCTGCCTCCCCCGCAGTTCCCGTCGCAACTCCCGCAGCCCCGGCAGCAGTCTCGTCCGCTGCTGTGCCGGCCCATATGTCAACCTCTCCAGGCATGACTCCGCTCGCGCCCGCGGCGGCAGCAGCGGCTGCGTCGGCGCTACCGCTGGGCGCGATCCAGATTCTTTCCGGCGGCAATACCGGCAAAGAGATGGAACTGACCAAGACGCTCACCACGCTGGGCAAGCCGGGTGTCCAGGTGGCGGTCATCGCACGTCGTCCGCACGGCTACTTCATAACCCATGTCGAAGGCGCCAGCTTTCCGGCGATCAATGGCAAGACGCTGGATGCCCAGGCACATCAACTCGCCGACCACGACGTGATCGAGTTGGCTGGAATCAAAATGGAATTCTTCCTGAAGGGCTGAACCCGCAGGCAGACAATTCCTGGAGACCTCTTGAAACAGTATCTTCCCCGCTACGTCCTTGGACTTCTGATTCTTCTGGTTTTGCTCGGCCATTCGGCGCGCATCTACCAGATTCCATTCATCAGTCGCATGGACTCGCTCATCTATGACGTGAAAGTACGTTTGACCATGCCGCAAGGAGTCGATCAGCGCCTGGTGATTCTGGATATCGACGAAAAATCGCTGGCCGAGCAGGGGCGCTGGCCGTGGGGCCGCGACAAGTTGGCGACCCTGATGAACAAGCTGTTTGATGAATACGGCCTCAAGCTGGTTGGATTCGACGTGGTGTTTGCCGAGCCCGACGACAGTTCCGGCCTCAAGTCGCTGGAGT